>CAZBBE010000084.1:0-5990 GCA_964489755.1 uncultured bacterium
CTAATCGGACGCAGGCCCATCCTAAAGTGCGACCCGAAGGCCGCTTTAACAACAATGTCCCGAAGGACCCGCTGCATTATCCGGTATTAGCTCCGATTTCTCGGGGTTATCCCAGTCTCTAGGGCAGGTTACCCACGTGTTACTCACCCGTTCGCCAGTTTACTTATTTTCCGAAGAAAATGTTCTCCTTGACTTGCATGTGTTAAGCACGCCGCCAGCGTTCGTCCTGAGCCAGGATCAAACTCTCCATTGTATGAGTTTAATGTATTTGCTTTTTTGAGTTGTTCCTGATTGACGTAACTGACCCACGCATACCTAATTATCAAATATCAATTATCGAACGTGATCCGTCCAAAAAACATAACGAATGTAATCCGTCCAATAAAGCCTACCAAATTATTTTAATTATGTAACCAGTGTCAATATATTATTATTATATAATTAATATTTTTTACCTGATAACCCTAATAATTATTTTTCATCGTTCGCATCATTTAAGGATTTAATGTAAATTACACAAAATAAATCCCTTCTGTCCCAGAGTAATTTTGCACCTAAAATCTAAACTATGTGAAATTTTAAAAGCTGATAAAATTAAGTGTGATCCTATCCATCTGTATAGTTTCGCACGTGATGCCAGCTTTTACCGTTTAATCCCTGAAGCTGTCATACAGCCCAATAAGAATAAAGATATTCAGGCACTTTTTCAATTTGCAAATGAAAACAGGATTCCTTTGACCTTTCGTGCAGCTGGAACATCTTTATCCGGACAATCCATCACCAATCATATTCTTGTAGATATTAGCCAGGGATGGAAATTCATTCAAATCAAAAAAAATGGGAAGCGTATCACGCTTCAACCGTCAATCATTGGACAGCATGCTAACATCGCACTCCAAAAATATGGTCGTCAAATAGGTCCCGATCCTGCCTCTTTAAATTCCTGCTTCATTGGTGGCATCGTGTCGAACAATGCCAGTGGGATGTGTTGCGGAATAAACAATAATTCATACCATACACTCCATTCAATGAAGGTAATTCTGCCCAACGGAATTATGATTAATTCTACGCTTCCGGATGCAGACAAATTACTAAAAAATAATATGCCAAATATTTATAATAAAATCCTGGAAATTAAAAATCGAATTCAAAAGAAAGATAAACTCAAGCAAACCATCAGAAATAAATTCTCCATAAAAAATACAATGGGTTATTCAATTAATTCATTTCTTGATTTTGAAAGTCCAGTAGATATATTAACACATCTCATGGTTGGTTCAGAAGGGACTTTAGGATTTATTTCTGAAGTAACATTACATACAATTCCTGACCACAAATTTAAAGCAACCGGACTGCTACTTTTTAAAAAACTAACGTATGCTTGTACCCTTATTCCACATTTAAATGATATGGGAGTTGATGCCTGCGAAATTATGGATCATTCAGCATTTCAAGTTCTCCAAACATCTCATATATTTCCCTATAAAAATAATATTTTGCCACAGGACGGTGCTGCTTTATTGTGCGAATTTCAATCTGAAGACAAATCTCATGTTGACAAGTGTATTGAGATAGTCAGTGCTATGATTTCTAATGATGAACTCATCCTTCCATTTTCATTCACCCAAAATAATCATGAGAGAAATCAATTATGGACACTTAGAAAAGGAATGCTTCCCTGCCATGCCGGAATGCGGAAACCGGGAACAACATTAATCATAGAGGATGTTTGTGTAAAGGTTGAAAGGCTTGCATCTGCAATGAATGATTTACACTCGTTATTCCGGAAATACAATTATCACGATGCTGTTTTGTTCGGTCATGCCAAAGATGGTAATCTCCATTTCAACATTTCATCCGATTTTTCTTCTTCGAGAGGGATTGACAATTACCGATTATTTATGGATGATGTGGTCCATCTGATAAATGGGAAATATAATGGTTCACTGAAAGCCGAGCATGGAACGGGAAGGAATATGGCACCCTTTCTTGAAAAAGAATGGGGAACCGAAGCCACCCAAATTATGCGTGAAATCAAAAATTTAATTGACCCCAATAACATACTAAATCCAGGGGTCATATTTACAGATGACCCTAATTCTCATGTAAAAAATATTAAACCCTTTCCCACTGTCGATCCTATAATTGATCCGTGCATCGAGTGCGGATTCTGTGAATCAATGTGTCCTTCCAAGTCCCTAACGATGACTCCCCGGCGTCGTATTAACATATTGAGGGAACTGAAATTATTAAAAGAACAGAGTGGAGACCCCTATGTTATCTCCTTAATTGAAAAAGATTTACCTTATTATTTGCAGGATACATGCTCAACGGATGGATTATGCTCTGTCTCCTGTCCTGTTAACATTAATACAGGAGAGCTCATCAAGGTAATCAGAAAACGGGAACGAAGTGATATTTCTAAAATACTTTCTCTTATTTCCGTAAAATATTTTCAACAAACAACCCAATTAATTCAATTAGCAGGAAAATTTGTTGATGAACTGGGAGGAATTTTTGGTTGGAAAAATATGAAGTTAATTTCAAAAAAATTAAATAATTGGACAAACCGGAAATTTCCCGTCATCTCCCAACCAATGGGAATAACCGGCACTTATTTTCCTAAGGAAAAAAGAAATCCGTTATTAAAAAAAACTCTCATTTATCTTCCTTCCTGTATCACCAGACATCTTCAACCCGGTTCTAACCAAATTCTTAGAGTCTCTGACCGGATCAAATCGCTCTGTCAAAAAGCAGGGTATAATTTTATTTATCCGTATCATATAAATTCATTGTGCTGCGGAATGCCCTATTCATCCAAAGGATATCAAACGGCTTTCGACACAATGGTTAATCGAACATCTGATTCATTGGAAAAGACAATAAAGAATGGAGAAAATGTTATAATCACTGATAATTCACCGTGTGCTTTTACATTAAAAAAATATGCAATTCGGATTGGTGGAAAGGATATAACTGTCCTAGATCCTATTGAATTTTTAGGAGAAATTATTTTACCTAATACTGAAATAAAGCGTAAGATAGATTCACTTTTTCTCCACGCACCCTGTTCAGTAGAGAGACAAGGAATGACCTCAAAAGTATTATCAATTGCTCATCAATTAGCGGAAAATGTAAGTACTCCTCCTGAACCAATCTGCTGTGGATTTGCAGGTGATTTAGGTTTTTATGTCCCAGAATTGACTAAATCTGTAAGTAACTCCATAAAAGAGGAAATGAATATTAATGGTAGCTACAAAAATTATTGTTCCACCAGTCTCACCTGTGAAATGGGATTAAGCCGAACAACCGGGGAAGTTTTTCAGTCTCTTTTATCTATTGCAGATGAATGTTTGAAATGAAGTAGTTTACACTCTTCCCTCTACTAATGATTCCACTACTGATGGATCCGCTAAAGTTGATGTATCACCTAAATCATCTACTTCATCCTGAGCAATATTTCTGAGGATTCTCCTCATAATTTTCCCCGATCTTGTCTTTGGTAACGCAGGAGTAAACTGGATCTTATCTGGTTTTGCATGGGGTCCAATTTCAGTGGCTACTCTTTTCAATATTTCCTGATAAACATTTTCATCGGGAATAACTCCGGTCATAGGAGTCACAAATGCATAAATTCCCTGTCCTTTTATATCATGTGGAAAGCCCACGACTGCAGCCTCAGCTATTCCATTTGTTTTTCCAACAGCTCCTTCCACTTCTGCGGTCCCAATTCGATGACCGGATACATTTAACACATCATCCACTCGTCCTGTAATCCAGTAATTTCCATCAGAGTCTCTTTTTGCTCCGTCACCTGTAAAATAATATCCAGGACATTGTGAAAAATAGGTTTTCTTGAATCTTTCATGGTCACCATAAACTGTTCTCATTATTCCAGGCCATGGATTCTTTATTGCTAAATATCCTGATACATCATTCCCCTCTAATTCCATACCTTCTTCAGAGAGTAAAACCGGTTCAATTCCAAAAAATGGGAACGTAGCTGAACCGGGAGTTATTGGTGTTGCTCCGGGGAGAGGAGTAATGAGGATTCCGCCCGTCTCAGTTTGCCACCATGTATCGACAATAGGGCATTTCCCTTTTCCAACAATTTGATGATACCACACCCATTCCGGTTCCTTAATCGGCTCTCCAACCGTTCCCAATAAACGAAGGGAGGAAAGGTCCCGGCTTGTAACAAAATCATTTCCCTCTTTCATTAGAGCTCTAAGAGCAGTGGGTGCAGTATAAAACTGTTTCACCCTGTGTTTATCTACAATATCCCAAAAACGTCCAAAATCAGGGTAATTTGGAACTCCTTCAAACATGACGGATGTTGCTCTGTTTGCCAGGGGTCCATAAACGATGTAAGAGTGTCCGGTGATCCAACCAATATCTGCTGTACACCAATAAATATCTTCTTCATGATAATCAAAAATTAATTCATGGGTATAGGAAGTATAAACAAGATAACCTCCGGTAGTATGCAAAACACCTTTGGGCTTTCCCGTTGAGCCTGATGTGTAAAGAATGAAAAGGGGGTCTTCCGCACTCATGGGAACAGGGTCACACTCGGCGGAAGCTGCATCCATTTTTTCGTGCCACCACAGATCTCTGTTATCTGTCATGGGAGCATCAACACCGGTTCGTTGAACCACAATAATATTTTCAATTGAAGGTGTTTCTGAAACAGCTTTATCCGCATTAGACTTCATGGAAATATTTTGTTTTGTTCCTCGAACGCCCGTATCCTGTGTGATGAGAATTTTACAGGTCGAATCATTAATTCTGTCCCGTAGGGAATCAGGACTGAATGCACCAAAAACAATTGAATGGACCGCTCCAATTCGGGTACAGGCAAGCATGGCAATGGGCAGTTCAGGGATCATCTGCATGTAAAGACAAACCCGGTCTCCCTTATGAACACCAATTCCTTTAAGAACATTTGCAAATTTCTTGACCTGAAGTAACAATTCAGAGTATGAATATTTTTTATCCTCTCCCGGGTCATTCCCTTCCCATATAATCGCGGTCTGATTACCATATCCTGCTTCAACATGACGGTCAAGACAATTATAACTCACATTCAATTCACCTCCGTCAAACCATTTGATTTCACCATTCACAAAATCAAACTCACGGACAGTATCCCATTTTTTCATCCATGAAACACGATCCGCAATTTTTTCCCAGAACTGTACCGGATCCTGTATGGACTTATTATAAACAGATCGGTACTGTTCCATATCGGAAATCCAAGCATTTTGTGAAAACTCAGCAGGGGGATTAAAATAATTGTTTGACATGCTCACTCCGTTATAATCAGAAATTTATACTATTCGATTGATTTATTATGATCAAATTTAACAAACTGTCCCTCACTTTCCTCAATAACAGAAACCATGGTAATTATGGCACTGCACACTAATCGATTTTGAGAATTAGGTCCTTCAGCAAATGCTTCTACCTCAATTTTTATAGAAGAATCCCCAACAGAAATAATCGCTGCATTCATTGTTACCCACTCTCCCGCAAAAACCGGTTCCTTAAATTCCACCTCATCAATGGCGCGGGTTACTGCTCCCCGGGCTTCAGTATCTTTTAAGAAACGGAATGAAACCTTTGCGGCTGCCAGGTCCATCCAGGATATCATTTGACCGCCGAACAGGGTATTCATATTATTTATGTGGTCCGGCATGACCAACTGGGAATAGTTTGCCTTATATATCATAATTATTCAACTGATGGAAAAACAATTTAGTTATATTAATGGATTCATAGTTACCATGGATTTTTGTTCCGATTTGTTATAATAAAAAAAGGGACTGTCTCCAGTCCCTTTTCACTATATAAGATAATTAAAAACTAATCTTCTTTTTTATCATCAGACCCTATTTTCCCGTCTCCGACAGCACCACCGCGTGCTTTCTTCTCGCCTTTTGCGTTCACTCCACCGGTTACCTTATTATCTCTTCCTAATTTACCGTTTG
>CAZBBE010000085.1:0-5971 GCA_964489755.1 uncultured bacterium
AGAAAAGTTTTAATAAAATGCCAAATAATGCCAATCCCCAGATTACTCCAAAGAGACTCCATCCCCAGGCACCTCTCAAGGGGATAAGGCAGACTGGTGTATAGGTTGATGCAATCAAAACATGAATCATAGCAAGATCCAGAGTTCGAAGTTTTTGTTCCAGTTTGGATGAAACAGAGAGCCAATGGTACAAGGTGCTGGCTGTATAAAGAAGAAACATTCCGGAACCAAAAATGGAAAAGGAGACTATGTGCCATGGTTTTATCGGGTTTACTGATTCTCTGATTAATAAAATCAATGCTACCACAGAGAAAATTGCTCCGATTGCATGACTGACAGCGCTGAACGGTTCTTTGATCTTCAGATTCATTTATCTTTCAATAACCGTTGCGATTCCCTGACCGGTGCCGATACACATGGTTGCCAGTCCGTATTTTCCATCAATCTGTTCCAATACATTTATCAGTGTAGCAATGATCCTTGCTCCGGAACATCCCAGAGGATGACCAAGGGCAATTGCTCCGCCGTTAAGATTTACTTTTTCTTCAGGGAACCCACCTTCTCGAATCACATAAAGGGATTGTGCGGCAAAGGCTTCATTTAATTCAATTGCATCCATATCATCAAAGGACAATCCTGCATTTTTCAGTGCTTTATCTGTTGAAGGGATGGGACCGATTCCCATCCGTTTCCAATCGACTCCTGCGATAGCACGGGAAATAATTTTCGCCCGAATGGTTAAATTATGCTCATTTGCATAACCCTCACTGGTCACCAAAAGGGCAGAAGCGCCGATAGAAATCGGGCTGCTTGTGGCGGCTGTGACCCTACCATTATCAATAAAGGCAGGAGAAAGACTTTTAATTTTTTCAATGTCAGGAGTCCGGGGTCCTTCATCTTTTGACGCTGTTGTTCCGTCTGCCAAATTAACAGGGATTATTTCCTGATCAAATTTTCCTTCACTCTGTGATTTCAGTGCTTTTTCATGGGATTGAATGGCAAACTCTTCCTGCTCTTCACGAGAAATTTGTCCGTCATTTGCTAGATTTTCTGCGGTTTCACCCATACCGATATAAAATTCATGTTCTGCTAATTCAGGGTGAAAGTCAGGAGCAAAACCGCCCATAGGAACGGAAAACATATCTTCGACACCAGCAGCAACAGCCACATCCATGTCCCCTGCTTCGATGGAAGCGCTCACTTGGTGGAGGGCATCCATGGATGATCCACAAAACCGATTTACCACCTTTCCTCCTGTTTCAATGGGCAGTCCCGCTAAAATACCAACAGACCGTCCAATCAGCATTCCCTGAGGTCCTTCAGGGAAAGCGCATCCCAAGACCAAATCTTCAATATCTGATGTTGGAACCGATGGATTTCTTTTCATTAAACCGGATACAACCTGAGCCGCCAGATCATCCGGTCTCATTCCAACGATGGCTCCGTTTTTCATTCCGATGGGAGATCTAACACCATCAATAATAACAGATTTATTACTCATTATTTTCTCCTAAAAAGGATACGAATTAATTTTTGATAGGGATTCAGCAATGTGACGTTTCAAAATAATTACATCAATGGGGGAATCCATTTTGTTTTGAAGAATATTAATTTTATTCTTCATTTCATCAGGAATTTTTCCTTTAAAAACCCGGTTGAAACCGGTTAACGATCTAGACAATACTCTGGCTGACATTTCGGCGGTCTGGACTTTTGCAATTGCATTAATGATTTTGAAATAGGTTTCTATATCTTGATTATTGTGAACCCGAACCAGCGTGCTTTCGGTGGTAAAAATATCAATCAGGATATCCGCTATCAATTCTGTAAGCATTTGTTCATGTTTCAGATCCTGACCAAACTCACATAAAGCTTCGTGGAGGAGTTCAATGGCAAGACGCTTTGCTGATTCTACCACCAATGCTTCATTAATATAAGGAGAATCCCAATCTGGATAACCGTTGTTTAAAATTGAATTTGTTTTATCAATTTCTTCCCTGAATGGAATTTCTTCCATGAGAATTTTTTTCATCATATAGCCGGTAATGATCATACGGTTTATTTCGTTGGTCCCTTCCCAGATTCTGTTGATTCTGTCATCCCGGTATGCCCCTGCAATTTTATATTCTTCAATAAATCCATAACCACCTAAAATTTGCAGGGCATGGTCTATCACCTGTCCGCTGATTTCACTGCCAAATACTTTTGTCATGGATGCCTCTACAGCATATTTTTCCATTGCATTTCCCATTTTGACGTAATAATCATCTGCAGAAGAATCCAATTTGTCAATGGCTTCCTGAATCAGACCGATGGTGCGGTAAATCATACTGTCCGCAGCATAGGTCTTGATGATCATGTCAGCGATTTTGTTTTTTATTGCATCAAAGTTGCTAATAGCTTGTCCAAACTGGCGACGTTCATTGGCGTAGTTTAATGTATCATTGATAACTGTTTTTGCTCCTCCAAGACAAGCGGCTGCCAATTTGAATCTACCAATATTTAGTGCATTAAAAGCAATGCTGGCACCTTTTCCTACTTCATAAAGGAGATTTTCTACTGGGACTTTTGCATCAGTGAATTTTAACGATGTAGTAGAATTTCCTTTCATCCCCATCTTTTTTTCTTCCGCTCCTGTCTCAAACCCTTCTGTGTCTCGGTCTACAATGAAAGCAGTAAATTTATCTTTGTCAACCTGAGCTAATACCGTGTATACATCTGCCCAATTTCCATTACTGATAAAACATTTTTCTCCATTTAAAATATAGTGTTTTCCATCATCTGACAGAACCGCTTTTGTTTTTCCGGATACGGCATCAGACCCTGCCGAAGGTTCGGTCAGTCCATAGGCAGCAATCCATTCTCCAGTCACCAATTTAGGGATATATTTTTCTTTTTGCTCCGGAGTCCCAAACCAGACAATACCAAGCGATCCAATGGATGTTTGCACATTTATCATTGTTCCAAGAGAAGCCGACCCTCCTCGAGTCAAGTTTTCAATAACCAATGCCATGGTGATTTTATCTAATTCCATACCACCGTATTTTTCCGGAACGTCCACCCCCAAAAGTCCCAATTCACCCATTTCTTTTAGAAGGGAATGGCTGAGATCTTTATCTAATTTATCAATTGCTTCAACGTTTGGATAGATTCGTTCCATGGAAAAATCAAAAGTCATTTTTTCAATTTCGTTTTGCTCTTCGGTAAAATGTTCCCGACTGAATACATCGGTTGTTCCAATGGGATTTAATAAAAACATTCCACCGGTATGATAATTATAATGTGTTTTTTCGGTTGTCATGATTTATTCCCTTTTACAAGTCCTGATAAAATAAAGTTACTAACTGTATCCGTATATTCTTTTGCAGATACACCGTTTTTCTCAAACAAAGTAAACCATGAAATTCCTTCAATAACCACCATGATGGACAATGCAGCAATATTTGGATTAACATGTTTAAACTCCCCAGAATTCATTCCTTTTATTATAATGGATTCAATGTACTGAATAAAATTATAGGTTACTTTTTCCAGTTTTAAATTGAAATCCGTGTCACGTCCCGCAAGAGACCAGAATTCCAATAATGCTTTAAACACGATAGGATCTTGCTCAAATTGATTACAAAAAGTATGAAACATATTTATTAGCTGTTCACCTGCAGAAATTTCTTCTTGTGGAAGTTCCAGGAGAGAATCACTGTATCGTATGACCCAATGATTTACCAAATCCAAATACACATCTTTTTTAGATTTGTAATACCAGTAGATAGCACCTTTGCTCAAACCTGATTTTGAGACAATGTCATCCATCCTGCTTTGATGATAGCCGTTTCTAACGATGACGTGTAAGGCAGCGTCCAAAATTTGTTCTTTTCTCTGAATTTTACGAGACATGATTAAAACCTAAACCGACCGGTCGGTCTAGATTACGTATAAATTAATACTAAGTAAAATGGTTTTTTCAGGATAATTTTAGATAATTAGTTAAAAAACTTGAACAAAGTGAATATTAACTAATGTAAAAAAGAAATCGAAATAATTCTCAATTTTATGGAAAGAGAATAACCATGGTTGTTGATATATCATAAAAAAACCTTTTGGCTTTATTTAAATTTAAATATAATATTGATAATGAGATTCATTCTCATTTGAAATGATAATGTGATTAATTATCAAAAAATAACAACTGTATAAATATTGATTGAAAATGAAAATTAGTACAAAGAGTATTTTGCTGTTATCGTTATTGATAATAACATTGATTAACGCAGATACCAGAAGATATGTATGGACCTATGAATATGTTACGATGGAGCCTGGCAAGGCAGAACTGGAACACTATTTGACCTTTCAGGGCAATGATCGTATGCATACCAAAGATGCTGTAAAAATAATTCACAATCTTGAACTGGAAATAGGAATGAATGAACGATTTGACGTAGGTATATATCAGAATTTTAGTCAAAACCCCGGTGATGCATTTCAGTATGATGGATATAAAATGCGTATGCGTTACCGGATGGGTGAAAAAGGGCAGTATTTGGCAGATCCGTTACTTTATTTTGAATATAAAGGCAATACGGATTTTTCCAAACATGTGTACGAAGGGAAATTAATATTGGCTCGGGATTTTGGTTCTGTCAATGCTGCCATCAACCCTGTTTTTGAAATTGAGGCTGAAGATGGTAAAACCGAAATCAAATGGAAATATAATGCCGGATTAAGCATACGCCTTCATTCGCTTTTATCATTGGGATTGGAATCACGCGGTAATCAGCATCATCAATATATTGGTCCGGTTATTTCACATGGAAAGGATGGCTTGTGGATTGCTTTGGGGTCCGCTTTTGCTATCACTAATGTATCCACGGGGGTAAATCCGTTCAAAATTAGAATGATAATGGGGATACATTTTTAACTTTAATTAGACCTAATATTGGATATTAAATTAGGGTAAAGTCGTAAAAGAGCCCCATATTTATAGGGGATCTTTTATTAGAAAATGACATATTTTATAATTAACTCACCTGTGGCTCCGGTTCAGAAAAAACATGAATTCCAATCAGAAATGGTCTCCCAAGCACTTTTGGGTGAAACGTGTACTCTATTAAAATCTCAGGAAAGGTGGAAATATATTCAACAGCGGGATGGATATGAAGGTTGGGTTCATTCATTTTATGGAATTGAATCAGTAAAGCCTTATGAAGCAACACATTCTTTTTTTGAATTAATGGGATGTACAGAACATGTCAAGGAGCGCAGAAAAATTGTGTATGGTTCAAAATTGGAATTAATGAATAGCGGGAAAGTGATATTTCCGGATGGTTGGGTGGGGTCAGCACCAAATGGATTACGATCGGCTTCTTTTAAAGCATCCCGGAAAAATTTATTAAAAGAAGGTAGACGATTTTTGGGAGTTCCGTATCTGTGGGGAGGAAAATCACCACTTGGAATAGATTGTTCGGGCTTGGTTCAAACCATATTTCAATCGGCGGGTATTGATCTTCCCAGGGATGCATGGCAGCAGGAAGAGTATTTCAGGGATCATAAAATTCCACTGAATTTTGTTAAACCGGGAGACATTTTATTTTTTGGTAGAAATAAAAAAATAACTCATACAGCATTATCTTTGGGCGGGTCCAACTTTTTACATTCTCAGGGTTGGGTAAAAGAGGAAAGTTTGGATAAATTCCATGCTAATTTCAATGAAGAATGTTTTCAAATATTTAAATTTTCAGGTTCTGTAGAACACTTGATAATCACATGACCCCAGTTCCATTGTCACATAACGGATATATATTAAACCGAGCGGTCTTGGTTCTTAATGCCAATTATGCCCCCCTGCACATTTGTACGGCAAAAAGAGCAATCTGTCTTCATTACTTAGAAAAAATTGAAATCATAGAATCCTACAAGGAAAAAATTCATTCTCCATCAGTGCAGGTTCCGGTTCCCAGTGTAATCAAATTAA
>CAZBBE010000086.1:0-5946 GCA_964489755.1 uncultured bacterium
CGACCTCCGGCTTGACAGGCCGGCGTTCTAACCAACTGAACTACGATCCCAAACTAATTTTTATTTAATAGATGATGATGTATTTGATTTTTCTCTATAAATCAATGCGAATGGAATGATAATAATATAACCTATAAAAAGCATGATTGGTGCCAAAGTCAGGCTTTGGAAACTATTAACAGTACCAGTTGCCATAATAAAATACCCAAGGATTATGACAATCAAGCCAACGCCAAAAATTGCATAATTTTTTGATGAAAAACTCCAATTTTCAAACAGATGGAGGTTGGTGGTCTTATTCTTACTATTCATAACGATGGCAAAATTACAAGTTGAGTCAGGCTTTAACCAAGAAATTCAACAAAGAATTTTATTTATAATATTATTTTTGAAATTTGACATAAGACTAAATTAGGTATTAGATTTCGCCCCCAAAAAAAGTAACATTTCTATTGTTTAAGTTCCTAAAATTAAGATCATTTTGGTTTTTACTATTATTCTTGAGTTTGTGTGGTTCATCTTTTGCTTTTCTAATTTTAAATTGGGAGCAGAATAAAATTGAGGGAAAGGTTAAAGTAAGAATTCCAAAAGGAAAAACATTAAAAGAGATCACAGCTATTTTATCAGAAGAGAACATAGTAAAAAGCGATAGATCATTTATGCTTGCAGTAAGGTCATTAGGATACGAAAAAGATATTCAGGCAGGTAATCTTGTCCTTCATGAACCCAACACCAACTTCAGTTTGATTCATCAACTGGTTAATGGATTGCCTGAGCTTATTAAAATCACTGTATTGGAAGGATGGAATATTCATAATGTTTCAGAAATCCTTGAAAATACACTTGGAATTCAACCGGATAAGGTCATCTCTCTTTGCATGAATAAACGGTTTATCCGAAGCATGGGAGTTAAAGCCCCAACATTGGAAGGATTTCTGTTCCCTGAAACATATTATTTTGTT
This sequence comes from uncultured bacterium, assembly GCA_964489755.1. GTDB lineage: Bacteria > Fidelibacterota > Marinisomatia > Marinisomatales > AB-629-J13 > AB-629-J13. Next base: position 963 of record CAZBBE010000086.1, read on the forward strand.
GAAAATGAATCCCCTCAAACTATTTTAAGGAAGATGGTTTCTGAATATCAAGACCGTGTTAGCGATAAGATGCGCAACCGTATCGTAGAATTGGGTCTTTCTGAATTACAATTGATTACCTTAGCATCAATCATAGAAGGGGAAGCGATTCATGATAAGGAACGGAAAAATATTTCTTCTGTATACCATAACCGGCTCAATAAAGGAATGCGTCTTCAGGCAGACCCAACAATTCAGTATATTATCAAGGATGGTCCCCGAAGATTGTTGAATAAAGATTTAAATATAAAATCTCCTTACAATACATATTTGAACGAAGGACTTCCTATAGGTCCCATCAATAATCCGGGATTAAAGTCCATTATTGCGGCATTGTACCCTACAGAAAGCGAATATATTTATTTTGTTGCCAGAGGAGATGGATATCATACGTTTTCACGGACTCAGGAAGAACATAATTTTGCCAAAAGGAAATTGAATAGTTTGCGCAAGAAAGTTAGCCGTGAACGACTTTTAAGAAAAAAGATATAGCAGGAAATGGATCTGACCCAATTAAATAAAACCCAAAAAGCCGCTGTGAAGGAAGTGAAGGGTCCAGTACTCATCTTTGCTGGTGCCGGAAGTGGAAAAACGAGAATATTGACATATAAAATTTCTTATTTAATAAATAAAAAAATTGTTAAACCAGAAAATATTCTGGCTATGACCTTCACAAATAAAGCTGCGGGAGAAATGAAATCTCGAGTGAAATCTCTTTTGAATGATTCACAACTTTCTATTTCCATCGGAACTTTTCATTCAATTTGTGCCCGGTTTCTCAGGGATGAAATCCATCGTCTTGGTTTTACCCCTCAGTATAATATTTATGATTCTAAGGACCAGGTAGATCTTATGAAAATTATACTCACAGAAAGGGGTATTCTCAGGGATTTTTCATCAGCAAAAGAAGTTCTGAGAAAAATAGGTATTTTTAAAAACAAAATGATTTTTCCCAATGAAGCTCGGGAAAAATCAAAGACTCTAAAAGAAAATAAGATAATTGATATTTATGAAGCCTATCAACTTGCATTAAAAGATAATGACGCTTTGGATTTTGATGATTTAATTATTATGCCTTTAGTCTTATTCGAAAAATATCCAACAGTACTTAATGCATTCAGGAAAAAATACAAATATATATTAGTGGATGAATATCAGGATACCAATATTCCCCAATTCAAATTTGTAACATCCATTGCCGGAGAACACAAACAGATTTGTGTTGTAGGAGATGATGACCAATCCATTTACGGATGGAGAGGTGCTGAAATACGTAATATATTGGAATTTGAAAAAACTTTCCCCGACTGTAAAATTTTTAACCTGGAAACGAATTACAGGTCCACACAGGAAATTTTAAATGCGGCTATCCAGGTTGTACAGAATAATAATCAACGCAGGAAAAAAGTATTGCATGCCCATAATGGTAGTGGAGATAGACTGGGACTGTTTGAAACTGTAGATGAATTGGAAGAATCTGATGCAGTGGTTTCCGCTATAGGAAAGGAAGTGAAGTTAAACAAACGTAGGTTTAATGAATTTGGAGTGTTGTATCGAACCAATGCTCAATCACGGGCACTGGAAGATAGTTTGCGCCTCAATGGAATTCCTTATATAATTATTGGTGGTATTCGGTTTTACGAACGGAAAGAAATAAAAGACGTCCTTTCTTATCTCAGGTTGATTATCAATCCTAAAGACATAATTTCATTAAAACGAATCGTCAATTTTCCTCCAAGGGGGGTTGGGTTAAAAACCATTACCAAATGCCAGAAACTTGCAGATAAAAAGAAAATACCCTTATTCAATATTTTTAAGGATCTGTCCGAATTGGATTTACGAAACAAACAGGTGAACTCCCTCAAGAATTTCCATGATTTAATTATTAAATACAGGGATTTATTAGACAAACTCAGCCCAAATGAATTTACACGGGCACTGGTTGAGGAGGCGGGGATTATTCAATTTTATAAATCCTCTGAATTACCGGAGGATGCAGGACGTCTTCAGAATACTATGGAATTATTAAACAGTATAGATAATTTTGTGGATAAAGACGCTGAATGTGACCTAAACGATTTTCTGGTAGAAGTTTCACTTCTCACTGATTTAGACAAATGGAATGATGAGGATAATCGAGTTTCTCTCATGACATTGCATTCATCAAAAGGATTGGAGTTTCCTGTGGTTTTCATTACGGGTCTAGAAGATGGATTATTTCCATTGTCACGAACATTTAATATGCCAAAAGAATTAGAAGAGGAACGTCGGCTTTTTTATGTGGGCCTCACACGTGCGATGGAAAAAGTGTATCTCTTATATGCAACAAACCGCAGGAAAATCGGCATTGATTATATTATCGGTTTTGCCTCTCGGTTTATAACAGAAATTCCGGAGGAATATTTGGAAAAAATTCCATTTCGTTCTGCTTTAATGCATAAAGTAAGCAAAAGAAGGGGTAAATCTACCCGAGTGAAGTCAAAACGAAGCATCACTACATTCGATGATTTTACCGTTGGGGATTTTGTGATGCATGCTGTTTTTGGAGTTGGTAAAATTATGGCATTGAGCGGTACCGGAGAAAACCAGAGGGTGGCTGTGGTTTTTAAAGGCGGGATGAAAAAGAAACTTATAGTTAAATTTGCTAATTTAAAAAAAATTGGACAAGAAGCATGACTGCTACATGTCTTGTTTTTCAAAATCTTTCTAGAATTTAACGATCAAATATTTCACTCAAGTCAGAGTTAAATTTCCGTATATAAAATTAATATTTTTATTCTTTTAAAAATACCTTAAATTAATTGAGACTCATTCTCAATAAAATGGTATCTAATAAGGGTAAATTAACCAATATACTCAAAAAGTCGGGGTTGCGATACACCCGTCAGCGGCAGGCTGTATTGGATGAATTAAATCGAACACAGGACCATCGGGATGTGGAGGACATTTATTTTTCCATCAGGAACAGAGGATTAAATGTATCTCGTGCAACTGTGTACCGGACTCTTGAACTTTTAGTGAAACATAATTTAGTTAGACGGTTGGACCTTGGAGAAGGAAAATACCGATTTGAAAACCAAGGGAGAAAACACCATGATCATATCATTTGCCTGGACTGTAATAAAATCATGGAATTTATGAATGAGCGAATAGAGGGATTACAGGAAGAAGTAGCGGAGGAATACGGATTTACTCTCACCAAACATGTCCACCAGCTCTTTGGACATTGTATGGATGAATCCTGTCCAAATAAATGACTGCCAATCAATTACATCCGGGTGACAGTGCCCTTATTTCCGGTTTCAAATCCGAAATAAAATCAAAGGCGAGGCTGGTGGAAATGGGACTTCTACCTGGAACGGTAATTCGAATCGTAAAACATGCTCCATTCAACGGGGCTGTTGAGGTAAAGGTTCGAGATTATTATTTATCTTTACGAAAGGAAGATGCCGGTAATATCATCGTTCAGAAAAAAGTATGAAACCTCCATTACCCTTGTTAAAAGAATGGATCGTTTTGGCAGGAAATCCCAACACAGGAAAAACTGCTATATTTAACTTGTTGACTGGACTTCACCAAAAAGTCTCAAATTACCCAGGGATTACAGTAGAGCGGAAATTAGGGACCATGAATCTTACGGATGAGAAGTCAATCCATATCCTGGATCTTCCCGGTTCGTACAGCCTTACACCGGAATCCTTCGATGAACATGTGGTCTCAGATGAAATATTTTCCTGGATTCATGGTGAGGAAAAACCGAGCCTTATTTTGTCAGTTGTAGATGCTGAAAACCTGTATAGAAATCTTTATCTAACTTCACAACTTTTAGATTTTGGTATTCCTGTAGTCATCGTACTCAATATGATGGATCGAATTCGAGAAGACACCCTGCCTGTACTTCCGGAACAATTAAAAGAAAGACTGGGTGCCGCAGATGTTGTTCCGGTATCCGCACTTGAAAATCAGGGAATAGACAGACTGAAGGATTCCATTTCAACCAATCTGAACTCTCCTGTCAAACCAAATGATAATGATATTCCCTTTGAGGTCACCGGAATATTACGATTGGCTATTCGTCCTTTGTTTCAATTTTTTAAGGAAAAGATGAAATATACACCCCGGTTTGCATGGGCACAGGCGATTCGAATCACTGGGAGAAAGAATGTGATGACATTATATAAGACCAGCGCAAAACATCTTGAATCATCAAATGAGGAACATATAAAAGAATTAACTCAAATTCATTTTAATGTACTTCAGAGTTTAAATGGGGACACCCCAGACCTTTCAACTCTGGAACCACAACTTCGTTATCGCTGGATTGATGGAATCCTAATGAAAAAAGATGAAGTGCAATCAGCATCTCTTTCACGAAAATCCAAAAGTGAAAATGTGGACAGAATCCTGACTCACAGATTTGGGGGACCCTTTATTTTTATAGGACTATTATACCTTATTTTCCAATCTGTGTTTTCCTGGGCGGTGGTTCCAATGGATTGGGTGAATAATGTAGTGACAAAATTTGGAAACTGGGTTAACTCGGTAATGCCAGAGCACGTAATCCGGGATCTCATGGTGGAAGGAGTCATTGGCGGAGTGGGTGCAGTGTTAGTATTTATGCCTCAAATTATCATTCTTGTGTTTTTCTTGGCTTTACTGGAAGACTCTGGTTATATGGCGAGGATTGCTTTCATGTTGGATCGCGTTATGTCCAAATTGGGACTGCATGGCAGGTCTGTCCTTCCACTTATGACAGGGTACGCCTGTGCTATACCGGGGATTATGGCAACCCGAACCATTGACAGTTGGAAAGAACGGCTAGTTACCATATTAATTCTGCCCCTCATGAGCTGCTCAGCCCGGCTTCCGGTCTATGCACTGATGATCGGTGCTTTTATTCCCCCTGTCCGGTTTTTCGGTATCATTGATGCACAGGGATTGACAA
>CAZBBE010000087.1:0-5905 GCA_964489755.1 uncultured bacterium
TACCTTTTTCAGTGTCATGGTGCTCAAGTAAGTTTCAATCAACAACTCATCCTGTGATGATAATGAATATTCTTCCCCTGTTTGGTTATTGACCAATACCCAATTTTCATCCAATCTGTTATCTGGAAAAACACAAGATATCCTAATGGGGTAAGCTTCATTAAGGATAGTTAATTTCCCTCCTGATTCCGCATAACGGAAATCATTATCAAATCGTACATCAAATCCACCAGAGGGTGGCATAGGAGGAACCGAAAACATGGGCCTGTCTGCTTCCGTAACGGTACCCCCGGTATATAATTCTATAGTCTTACCGTCCGAATTTCTAAATCGGATTTTTGTGGATTGAGAGATGTACTGGTCTCTCACTGAACTGCTCTGTTTTGCCCTGTCAAGGATAGAAGAAAGGGTGATGGTTCCACTATCGGATGAGCGAAGCCAGTAACCTTTCCCCGGTTCAAAAATATCTGTATTTTCGTAGGTACCGTTAAAACCATATACCGTACCATCGTAGACCAACCCATCCGGGTCTGATAGTGATGCATCCTCTGACGGACCGGAAACTATGTTCCATCCACCATCGACGGGAACAGAAATTTCATCAAACATCCCACCGGAAAATTCCACAGTGCCGCCCTCCTGGAACCTGAGCCAGTATCCTGCACCATTTTCCAGTTGTTCCACCTCAGAGTAACCACCGTCAAATGAGTATAAGGAACCGGAAAAAGCAGTTGGAAACAGAGACTCATAGGATGAATCCTCTGTTTCTACTGGGAGCCCAACCAGGTTCCAACCTGTATTGTATTCAGTTACAACCGTACCCTGTCCTCCGCCCTCAATGACCACTGCGGTCACTACCTCAAAGAAAAAATCTCCTCCGTTTGCCACCAGTACATCATCAACATAGATGGAATATCCACCATTTCCGAATCCACAGCACATTCCATCTCCAAAGGTATCATATACTGTTAGTTTATAGGCTCCTGGGGGTGCGCAGTAACTATCTGTAGATCCTGCCAAATAACCACCAGACATGTAATTGTTCACATTATCGACATCATTAAGGGTCCAAAAAGTTTCATCAGGGTAATTATCATAATTCAATGTGATTTTTATTTCACTTCCAGTGTTACAGGGGTCACAGGTACCGTTATCAATTACTGCATCTGGGTCATAATTATCTGCCGTGGGGTCAGTACACCCGGACATTTCCCAATAAAAGGGGAAATCGTGGGCTTCTCCATTAAGTAAAATTCTAAATGCGTATTCTCCTGGTGGAGTATTATCTACAAACATGCCACCATACCACCACCAGAAAGATGTGTAATTTCCATCAGGATTAATTGTTTGCAAATGGTCAACCGTCCCATTTGGGTTTACTCGCTGATAATAAATAGGGTTTCCTTGAAGAACGTCCCTGAAATATCCTACAAGATTACCATATTCATAATTCATAAAATGATCGCGGTAGTTTAGTATGCTTCGTGTTGGACAGGTCATCCACCAAGATAACATCCCATATGTCCCGCCTCTCTGGAGAGCTGTTTCACGGTAGGCATGCTGATCCTCCCAGTGAGACTCCTCTATATCATTGCAGACTCCCTCATAGGGGTCTACAACCATCCCATTTTCATCCCTCACCTCAAAATGAAGGTGGACCCCGTTAGAATTCCCTGAACTACCCACCAGCCCAAGGTATTCGCCTGTTTCCACAGTCATCCCGATAAACTTGCTGGTCAATGAACCGTTTTTCATGTGACCATACCAAGTTTCTGACCCATCATCATGCATAACATAAACAGCGTTCCATTGATCGCTACTCCCACTACAATTTCTATCATAGCTTCCATCAAACTTATCAATGATCGTGCCCGGCGCAGCTGCAACAATAGCCACCTCCTCATTGTCCATCATATTCCAGGAGTGAGGCCATAAATAATAGTCTGTTCCATCGTGCCCGGCGCAGCTGCAACAATAGCCACCTCCTCATTGTCCATCATATTCCAGGAGTGAGGCCATAAATAATAGTCTGTTCCATCGTGCCCGTTCCAAGTTCGTCCATAGCACATATAGTCGTGCCATCCTGTTCCAGAATTATGGTCAACAAAACCTGCAATTGCCCAGTAATCATTAGCATTAAAATTCTCAGTGGGTGCCAAGGGCCAACTAAAATCTGTGGGTACACGGCTCGGTGTTTCCGGTAAGAGCCCTTGCTCCCTCAAATAAGCAATGTTATCATCCAGTCGCCCCCTGATCTCTGCTCTCTGTTCCGTTGTCAGACATTCGCCAGAAGATATCTCACCTTCTTTGATCCCAATCCAGCCGGAATTTGTTTCGGGGTCATAGCCCCACTCCCCTTTTTCCAGCATGCCCTCGCTAAACATTTTAAATGGAGGCTGGTCATTTTTTCCAGGTTTGGGCATAGGAGTGTCTGCTATTGAAAAAGATATCATCAACGTAAAAGCAGACAGGTTAAGTTTAAGAATGAGTGATTTCATAAGAGACCTCCTTATAAATGATTGGAAAAATGAAATAAATATCTGCGGAAAAGTAAACAATGATTCTTGACCAATCAAGATATTGGTCTGTTTTTTCGGTAATATTCATTAATATAATTATTTTGATTTCCATGCAATTAAATTTGCATATCCATGAGTTACTGAGTATTGTTCTTTTAAAAACCTCACTATTTTCCCATGTTTTAAAAAATCTTTCTCTTTTACTATTTTAATCCATTCTTCAATAGGCTTACCTGTTTTATTAATCATATTTTTAAGCATTGCCCTTTCCATTGATAATCGATCCATAATTAACCTCTTAATTAGTATTAATAATTATTTTTCATTTCAGAAAAAACTTATAACGAATCGAATCCACCCAGCAGAAAGTATAAAATAGCAAACAAAAAATGCCTTTGACCGGTAAGGAAGATAATTGGATGTAAATCGAATGAAACTGTGGATGGTTTTGAATAATACATATCCCCAGGCAAGATAAATATCAAGAGTGATTACACTCTCGGTAACAAACAACAATACACACAGTAGATAAAACAAAATTGGCTGTTCGGTAAAATTTTTATAATGGTCCCGTGCAGCTTTGAGATAATCAGGAGCATCACCCTCATACACCCGGAAATACCTGTATTTGACCTCCCGGGATTTAATCGCCCTATATGCATTGACAATTAAATGGATGTGAGCAAAAAGATGGAGAGCCACGATTGGTAATATGGGATAAATGATTTGAATGTCTTTCATGATTTTTCTTAGTTATTTTTCCCTGATTCCTGCCAGCCGAAATACCCATAACTATCATATAATTGGATAAGTCCGTTATTTTTATTGTCCGCTCCCAGGTAACATCTGCTCTCACCAAATTCATTGTTAAGGCTCAATGTGCCGCCATCATTTGTATCCGGAACGAGACCGCCTACAACCTTATTTTTCGAATTGTAAATGGCGACCGAGCCACCATTGGTTTCACATCCTAAAACGACCTTGGATGTATTTTTTTTGTCATCAGTCCTATTAATAACCAGCCCACCCGAACCAGCATTGGCAAAAAGATGGAGAGCAAGTTTTCCTGTTTCTTTATCGTAGACCTGAATTTCACTCGTTTTAATTACATCACCCTTATTAGCGCCCATAAACAAGAGTGCGCTGGCAATGAGACAGCCACCGGAAATAAATCCTGTTACATATTCTTTCATTGTTTTATCCTCATAAATATTTAATTAAGTATTGATAAAAAAAATTATCCATCAGCACACTGGGTTGTGTCCTGGTCTCCAATATACTGTTCAATACATTCAGGAAAGGGCGGACAAAATTGATTATTTTCCAATTCTAAAACCATATTTTCAATATCTAAATTGCAAATAGATTCCGGAATGGTACTATTTAACTGGTTACTACTCAATACCAAAACTTCAAGATGTTCCAAAGAAAACAGGGACCCCGGAAGCCCTCCTGTCAATAGAGTATTGGAAATCAGGAGCTCTCTGAGCTCTGTCAGATTCCCTAAACTGTCCGGCAGTGTGTTTTCAAGAATACACCCCTGACAAAGGAAATTAACTAATCTACCATTTTCCCACTCTGGCTCCTCCATCGTAACCAAAACACTTGGAGCAAAATTCCCAACCAGTTCCTGAAGGAGTTCCATATCTCCTTCATAAAAACATACATTTTCAATAGAATAATAGTTTTCGGAACACCACCCATTTGCATTTATTCCAACAAAATCATAAATATCATCTATGGGATCATCCGGAAAAGTAGAATCATAGGATTGGGTCAAACCGGTTTCATAAACCAGGGTTATGGTGGTCGATAATCCTGTGGGAGCACCACCAGGTGGAGTTGAAAAATCTGTTAAATTATAATAACCAGTGAAAATCCCATTTAGAGTAGAGTATATCTCCAGTTCTGATTGACCCACATACCCAACAACATTGACAGAATCACCATCAAATTTGACCACAGTTATTACAAATTGAAAATTTTCCTTATGTATTTCAAAATATGTTTCCTCCGAACCGGAAGACTCCCAGAGCATTCGTACAATTTCATAAGCACAGGAACTATCATCATAAACAGCATTGGGTTTGTAGTTTACCGCAGAATTATCCATGCATCCACAAACAGAATTTCCGCCCAGTATTCCTGCACAATCAGGTTCATTCTGTAACCCGTCACAAGAAAAAAACAGGAATGGAATTAATATGATTAATTTTTTCAATTAATCAACGGAAACCAATTGAGAAACCAGATGATCGTGTACTTCTCCCAAATGAACGTAACACCTCATCCAAGGGCTCAAGCTACCGTTATCATCCGGAAGAAACCGCCATACGTGACCAGCACCATCAAGGTCCTCCGCTAACAAAACGTCTCCCGGTTTTATGATGGCAATGTGCTGGGATTTATGAACCTCAACATCACAACTTTTAAACTCCAAACATCCCCCAAGGGTAATGACCAGTTGTTCCCTGGGAGCAGTGTGAGCCAGTTTTGGTGCCTCTCCTGTGGTTTCATCAGGGAGAGGTGTAACAGCGAACTGTAATCTTAAATCACCTGAATTATCAAACACATTGGGATTAACAAATAAGGATGAAAATAATCCAACGGAACCCAATCCGGTTTTTTCAATCAACGGAAGACACATTTTAGCAAACCGGGTGTGACCGCTTTCATCAGTGTACATGCGGATGATGGGAAAATTTGATCTCATTTTAATCTCCTGCGAATTAATGTAACATGAATTTATAAAGAATCAAACATCAGATATTAATGACAGAATAATAATAAAAGTACACACTAAATAAAGTATCGAATCAGACCAAAATATTTCTACCAATATATTTTTTATTGGGACATCAATCCTTAAATTAACACCATGGAAAAAAATAATTCATCTGTTGAAAACAATATAAAATGGAAGAATATTTAATAGATAAACAAAATATTTAAAAATGTCTCATTGGGAAAAAGCTGGGAAATTATCTGATTTTAAAAAAGGCTGTCAATGGCAGGTGGAGATTCAAGATAGACCTGTGGCACTTTTTAAATATGAAAACAATTTTTATGCCATCAGAAATTCCTGTCTACACCAGGGATTTCCTTTAGCGGAGGGAAACGTAAAAAAATATATGGTTGAGTGTCCCCTACACGGGTGGACCTATGACATTCGGGACGGAAAATGTCTAAGTTCGGTAAACCGTCAGACAGACACCTACGATGTGCGGGTCAGGGAAGAGTATGTAGAAATAAAACTGCCGGATAAGAACCCGGCAGTAAAATAGATTTAATTTCCAATAAGGGAATTTAACTTTTAAAAAACTTGGAAAAGAATTCCTTGATGGGTGATTTCTTCTCCTTCTGTTTTTCCTCTATTGAAATATCAA
>CAZBBE010000088.1:0-5894 GCA_964489755.1 uncultured bacterium
GAGGAGTGTTTACCGCTACCAGAGGATTGTCAGATAGGTTTGGTAAACAAAGAGTATTTAATTCACCACTGGCGGAATCGTCTATAATAGGGACTGCAGTCGGTATGGCTTGCGCAGGTTATAAGCCAGTTGTGGAAATTCAGTTTGGGGACTATATCTGGTATGCTATGATGCAAATCAGGAATGAGGTTACGACCATGCGGTACAGATCAAACAATAAATGGACCTGTCCAATGGTAATTCGAGTTCCCGTGGGGGGATATATTCACGGAGCTTTGTGCCATAGCCAATCCATTGACGGGTTTTTTCTTCATCTACCAGGGATTTATATTGCCTATCCCTCCACTGCTGCAGATGCAAAGGGGTTATTAAAAATGGCTTGCCGTATGGATGATCCTGTTTTGTTTTTAGAACACAAGGGTTTATATCGTCAGGGATTTGCAACCTCTCCCGAACCGTCTTCTGACTATCTCCTCCCATTTGGAAAAGCACGGATTGTTCAGGAAGGAGGCGAATTGACTGTTATATGCTGGGGCGCCATGGTCCAGAAAACCTTAGATGCATGCAGACAATTAAATTTTGATTCAGGAGTAATTGAAATCATTGATTTACGAACATTAAATCTTTTGGATATGGAAACAATCGAACTCTCCATTAAAAAAACCGGAAAAGTTTTAGTCGTCTATGAAGATAATGTAACCAATGGCCCTGGTGCGGAAATATCTGCATTAATTGCAGATAGATATTTTGAATGGCTGGATGGTCCAGTAAAACGGGTTGCAGCAAAAGATTGTCCTGTTCCGTATAACTGGTATTTGGAAGAAAAAATTCTTCCTCAAACAGAAGATATTGTTGAATCTTTAAAAGATTTATTGGAGTATTAGTATGGTCATAAATGTTGTTATGCCAAAAATGGGAGAGTCAATCATGGAGGGGACCATCATTGAATGGAGAAAAAAACTGGGGGATTCCATAGAAAAAGATGAGATCCTGCTAGAAATCGGGACGGACAAGGTAGACTCTGAGATACCGTCTTCCCATGGAGGTATCATCACAGAACTACTGGCTAAACCAAACGATATCATTGAAGTTGGAAAAATTATAGCTCGGATAGAAACTGATGGAGACTCTGGAGTACTAAAAATTGAAAAGCCAAAAGATGAAACTACTGATAAAAAAGAACCCTTATCTAAAAAAGTTGAAGTAAAAGAAAAAGTCAAGATTCTTGAGAGAAAAGATAAACCTGTTGAGAGAAAGAAGTTTTTTACTCCTGTTGTACTTAAAATAGCACGAGAAGAAGGCATTTCACTATCAATTTTGGAATCTCTGGATGGAACCGGAAGGGGTGGTCGTGTCACTAAAAAAGATATACTCACCTATATCCTTGACAAACCAAAAGCTGTAATTGTAGAAGATCCTCAAAAAGAATCCAGAGTTTTAGGAGCTGATGTAGTAGAAATGGATCACATGCGAAGATTGATTGCAGGCCACATGCGGAAAAGCCTGGACACATCTGCTCATGTTTATGTCATGACCGAAGTTGATATGACAGGAATTTCAGAATATTTAATTCAACATGAAAATTCCTTTGAAGAACGGGAGAAATTTCGGCTGACTTACACACCATTTATATTATCTGCTGTAGTGAAAACGCTTCACATGTTTCCGGATATGAATGCTTCCATTGAAGATTCGTCAATCGTTTATCATAAACACATCAATATTGGCATCGCTGTAGCGGTAGATAACGGACTCATGGTTCCTGTCATTCGGAAATGTGATGAGTTAAACTTCCTCGGATTGTGTAGGAAGGTTTTTGATGTGGCATCAAGAACCAGAAACAAACAGATTTCCCCTGATGAACTTCAGGAATCTACATTTTCAATCACCAATTTTGGTGTATTTAATGTAACGATGGGGACTCCTATTATTAACCAACCAAATATGGGAATTCTCGGTGTTGGTGCTGTGAAAAAACGTCCTGTAGTTCTCGAAAGTACGTACGGTGATTCCATTGGAATCAGAAGTGTGATGAACCTTTCACTTGGTTTTGACCACCGTCTGATAGATGGTGCTGGAGGAAGTAAATTTATTGATACAGTCAGAATTAATCTTGAAACAATGAACCTGAGTCAATTGTTGTAATTTTGTTATGAATAATACAACACCATCAGTCCGGTCAATTCAAAGAGGAAAGCCAAAAATACGTTTAAAAATGGGTAATGACTTTGTGTTTGTAAACAATGTTATACGTATGAACAATTTGCATACGGTTTGTGAAGAAGCCCGGTGCCCAAATATCTACGAATGCTGGGAACGTCGTACCGCAACAATCATGATATTAGGAGACACATGTACCAGAGCATGTGGATTTTGTTCTGTGAAAACTGGAAAACCCACCTGGAATGATCCCCTAGAATCCGTTCGAGCTGCACAAGCTGTGAAGCAAATGAATCTGAGGCATGTAGTGATTACATCAGTGGATAGGGATGATTTAAGGAATGATTACGGTTCTAGGATTTGGGCAGAAACTATAAAACAGATAAGGGGAGAAGTACCCAAATGTACTATAGAGGTATTGACTCCCGATTTTAAAGGGTCAGATATTGCCTTGGACATGGTATTTTGTGCTAATCCTGATATATTTAGCCATAATGTTGAATGTGTTGAGCGAATCAGTCGTCGTGTGCGAAATCAGGCAAATTGGCAGAGAAGTCTTTCCGTATTGAAAAAATCAGTCAATTTTGGGTTACGAACAAAAACCGGTATGATGGTGGGTCTGGGAGAAACAAAAGAGGAAGTGTTAAAGACTATGGAGGAAGTGGCTGAAATTGGAGTTGAAATCTTTACCATTGGACAGTATCTTCAACCTACAAAAAATCACATCCCTGTTGAAAGATATATTGGGTTCGAAGAGTTTAGATCCTACCATAACAGGGGACTTGACCTTGGATTTAAGGTAGTAGAGTCCGGACCATTGGTAAGAAGTTCTTATCATGCTGATGAACATGCAAGACTAACTATTGATGTTCGTTAACATTCAATAAATTAAACGTCTTTTTCACAAGGATGATCCGAAATCCCCGTTACATTTATATATTTAACAGGAACTCACCCTTTTGGAGGGATGATGGAGGGTCCCATGATTGAGAAACTGGATTACTCGTTATATGTAGCAATTGTTGAAACTTCTGACGATGTTTATTATTTTATAATGACCGGACCGACATCCATTTTGATGAAATAGAAAACAGAGTTCTGAGAAAGTATTATAAAATTAATATATGCAGAATAACCTTATATCTGCCATATATGCAGATATAATTTTCTTTAAATGACAAGGATTCAAGTTTTAAACAATGGTATATTCTTTGATTATATAAAACTGTTGAAAAAAGAAAGGTTGAAATGACTGAAGATAAAAAAAATGAAATAGAAATTACAGATGATAACGATCTTAACGTTGAAGTTTATTCAGTAATGCCATTACGGAATACCGTTTTGTTCCCTCAACAGGTTATCCCTATTTATGTCGGGAGGGAAAAATCTTTAAAACTCATTGATAATTTAGATAAAAAAAATAAATATATCATTGTAGTGGCTCAGGAAGATGGAACTATAGAAAATCCAAAACCTGAAGATTTATATGCCTTCGGTACTCTTGCTATGGTATTAAAGGTCTTTGAAATGCCAGATAACAGCAAATCAGCAATCGTTCAGGGTGTGGACAGGGTTAAGTTGTTATCTTTTGTTGAAACAGAACCGTACTATAGGGCAACCATCCAGCGGGTAAAAGAGGCGAAACCAAAAGATGATCTTGAATTAGATGCATTGGTGAAAAACCTGCGAGGTACCTTTAAGGAATTGATTCAAGTTGCCCCAAATCTTACGGAAGAACATTCCGGAATGTTATCCAATATTCAGAAACCTAACCGCCTAGCAGATAGAGCCATTTCCCTGCTAACACTTTCCAATTCTGAAAAACAGACTATTCTAGAAGAGATGGATATTAAAAAACGTGTGGGAGAAGCTAACTCAATTTTATCCAAAGAAATTGAAAGAATCAAATTGGGGGAAGAAATTCAGAGTGAGGTTCAAGATGAAATAGCTAAATCGCAGCGGGAATATTATCTCAGGGAACAACTAAAAGCGATAAAAAAAGAATTGGGCGAAGATGAAGGTTCCGTAGAACTAACGGAACTGGAAGAGAAAATTCGTAAAACCAAAATGCATACGGATGCCGAAAAAGTTGCTTTGAAGGAATTAAATCGCCTGAAGAAAATTCCTACTCAATCTCCTGAATACTCCGTTGCAAGAACCTATATTGACTGGCTAACTGATCTGCCTTGGTCCATCTCAACTCAGGACCAAATCAAGATAAACAAAGCACAAAAAATACTGGATGAAGACCATTATGGTCTGGAAAAAGTCAAAGAAAGAATTCTGGAATATTTAGCTGTTCGAAGATTAAAGCAGAAAAAAGAACCTAAGAAATCCGTGAAAGGACCTATACTTTGTTTTGCAGGACCTCCGGGAGTGGGAAAGACTTCATTAGGGAAATCTATTGCCCGAGCGATGGGGCGGAAATTCGTACGCATTTCATTAGGTGGTGTGAGAGATGAAGCAGAAATAAGAGGGCATCGCCGGACTTATATTGGCGCTTTGCCGGGAAGGATTATTCAATCAATGAAAAAAGCAGGAACCAATAATCCGGTGTTTATGCTGGATGAAATTGACAAGCTTGGTTCTGATTTTCGTGGAGATCCGTCCTCTGCTATGCTGGAAGTGTTGGACCCCGAACAAAACCATGCCTTTAATGATCATTATTTGGAAGTAGATTTTGACCTAAGTAATGTCATGTTCATTTCCACAGCTAATTACAAGGATGCGATTCCTCCCGCTTTGAGAGACAGGATGGAAATTTTAGAATTTTCGGGATATATACAGGATGAAAAATTGAAGATAGCTCAAAACCATTTAGTCCCAAAACAAATTGATGAAAACGGATTAGGTAAAAAGGATGTATCTATAGATGCAAGTGCAATAAAAGAACTCATAGAATCCTATACAAGGGAAGCGGGTGTGAGAAATCTTGAACGGGAAATTGCCAATGTGCTTAGAAAGGTGGCCAGAGGTAAAATTGAAAAGAAAACCAAGAAAACAAAGGTGAATAAAAAGAAAGTGGGTGAATATCTTGGTGCTCCGCGGTTTTATTCAGAAATTGCAGAACGGGCAACCAAACCCGGAGTAGTCACGGGACTTGCGTGGACCGCCGCCGGTGGCGATATTTTATTTATCGAATCCTCAAAGATGAAGGGAAAAGGAGAACTAACACTCACGGGACAGTTGGGAGATGTGATGAAGGAATCCGCTACGGCTGCCTTAACGTACGTCAGGTCTCACACCGATATATTAGGGGTTCCTCAAGATTTTCATGAAAAGACTGATATTCATGTTCATGTTCCAGCCGGTGCCATACCGAAAGATGGACCTTCAGCAGGTGTGGGAATGTTTACCTCCATTGTATCACTTATGACTGGTCATTCGGTTAAAGACAAAGTTGCCATGACGGGAGAGATCACACTTCGTGGTAATGTGCTACCCATTGGTGGAGTGAAAGAAAAAGTGACTGCGGCACATAGATCCGGGATAAGAACTGTGATTTTACCAGATCATAATAAAAAAGATTTAGAGGAAATTCCAGAACATATAAAAAAGGATTTAACCTTCCATTTCGCCAAGGAAATTATGGATATAATTGATTTTGCCATCCCAGAATTGGATGGAAAACAGAAGAAAAAATCCACCAAATCTAAAGCTAAGAAAAATATAAAAAAGTAATAAATTTGGGCGCTTAGCTCAGTTGGTCAGAGCGCTGCCCTTACAAGGCAGAA
>CAZBBE010000089.1:0-5863 GCA_964489755.1 uncultured bacterium
ATCATTCCCCTTGCTCACTGCCTGCTGGATACGCTCCTCCTCTCCAATGCGGGATTGTTCAAAGCTGTTCCTTAAATTATTTATGGTATCTTTATGTTGGTTTAGTTCATCATTTAAAGTTTTCTTTACTGCTTGAACCTTTTCTTCTTCGGATATTTTTGATTTTTCAAGCTCATTTCTCAAAACATTAATTGTTTGCCTTAAATATTTTATTTCCAGTTCAATTAATTGAACTGGTTGCGTTTCTGAATTTCGGAATGACATGTTCATTTTATTTCTCCGAAATTTTCGTTTTTCCATTCTTCATACCAATCCATTTCCATACTTTTTTCTTTTTTCATTGGTCGTGAATGAATTAACACGTTTTTTTCTATATGATCATAATTTTCATCTTCCTTTGGCGAGTTCATAGTATACGATCCTTCTTTTTTCACCTTGTTTAAAATATATCCGGTAACTTTTATTCCTCCAATTGTCCTAACCGCATCAGTTAATTCTTGATCAGTCTGAATAAATTTCCAACTAAGGTTTGTTCCATGTTTTAACGTCAGTCCCCTAATCAATTGGTTTTTCCTTAAATTTTTTAGCAGTGTTATTATAGTTTTTTCAGAACCTATTTGAACATCTCTTTGTTTCCCTTCCCACCAGAATCTCCCTTTGACGTATTGTTTTTTCTTTTGTTTTTTCAGTGAGATAGATACATGTTTGTCATTACGAATAATAATATCCAACCGTTCTTTTGTTCGTTTTATCTCGTCTTCTGTTCGTTTTAAATCAATTTCTACTCTAGTTTTTTGTCTTACCAGCATATCTTGTTTTTTCATAAGATTTACTGATTTTCTGGTTAGCTGTTCTAAAATCAAAGCAATTTCCTTTTTTGATATAGAAGAATTTCCAACCCACTGTTGACGATTATAAATTTTCTGGATGGTTTCCTGTTTAAGCATTAGTCAATTTTTTGAAATGTTTATCCCTTGTAAATCAATAAGATAATATAGGGTAATATACTTTAAATTAGGTTATCAGCAATATATTATTAATTAATAGGAAATATAATATATCCCTACTATTTTATAATATAATTATGGGGATAATATTAATATTACTCATCGTTTTCTTTATACCAGTTAATGAATGAATAAATATCGGGTAAAACAACGGATCCAGTTTTTATCAGTCTTTTGTGACTAGTATGACCGTGAGAAATTAATATACACTTCATCCCCAAATTAACTGCTACATCATGGTCGTGAATCGTGTCACCGATAAATAGAACATTGGATGGAATAACATTATTATTATTCAACCATTGCAGAACGGATTCTTCTTTTCCATATGCATAATGATTGTCCTGACCAATGATGTCATCAAAATAATCCTCAAGTTTATGATAGTGTAATAATTTATCCAGCATCTTCTGAGTAGCTGCAGATACAAGAGATTGACCAACCGGTGAATTGTGTATCGTTTTTAATACATTAATTGATCCCTCATGAAGCTCGGGATTGTATTGATTAGATGTGTATTCGTTAATAAACTCAGTACCCACTTTTTTAAATGGGTCTTTCTTAAAATTAAATCCCAGCACTTTATAATACTCAATAACGGGAAACGTGAATATGTCCAAATAACGCGATGTAGTTATTTGAGGAAGTGCATATCGGGATAAAACTGTATTAATGGACTGGACTGATAACCACACATCATCTAAAAGAGTCCCGTTCCAATCCCAAATTATATGTTCACATTTCATTCGATTCTCTCTTTTTCAAGCAAAAGATTACTGCATTTATCTTTAATTTTCAAACCTTTGTTATGCCCTATATTCATTTAATTGCCCAGTTGACAAAAAGATTAACCCATCCTCTTCCGGGACATAGATATCATTCTTCATTGAAAGGTATTAATTCCAATAAAACACTGCCCGTTTCCAAAGAGAAATCTTTTTTAAAACCAGCTTCTGTACTTATTTTACTTTTTCCAAAAGATCATTCTATTCATTTTTACTTAACAAAAAGAACTGATAAAGTGAAACATCATAAGAATCAAATTTCCCTACCCGGCGGTGCAATAGAATCCGGGGAGTCCATCCAGGATGCTGCCCTAAGGGAAACCACTGAAGAATTGGGAGTTAATTTGGACTCAGATGCAATTATTGGAAAATTGACTCCGTTTAATATACCTGTTTCCGGATACCGTGTTCACCCTTTCATTGCTTGGTGTGATTTCATTCCCAAAGTAAAGCCGGACCCAACAGAGGTAGAACAGGTATTAATCCCCTCACTACATTCTTTATTAAATGATTCAAATATTCACAATGAAAAAAGACAGTATAACGGTACAAATTATGTTGCACCATATTTTCAATTCCCTGAAGGAAAAGTGTGGGGTGCAACGGCTATAATTTTATCCGAATTTAAATATATTCTGAAAGAAACAAAATGAACCGCATTGGTATTGATCTGGGAGGAACAAAAATTGAGGGCATCCTTCTCAACCCAAATGGAGAAGAAATTTCTCAGAAAAGAATTCCCACTTTACGAGAGGAAGGTTATGATTCAATTCTTAAACGGATGGTTTCTCTAATTGATTCCATGAGAGCCGCAAGCAATACAGATGTTTCAATTGGTGTGTGTACTCCCGGAGCCATTTCGCCTGTAACTGGTGTCATGAAAAATAGCAATACCCAGTGTCTTATCGGAAAACCATTAAAAGATGATTTGGAAGAAAAGTTAAATAAAAAAATATCTATGGAAAATGATGCCAACTGTTTTGCCTTGGCAGAAGCAGTTTTAGGAGCGGGAAAAGGAAACAATGTTGTCTTTGGTGTCATTATGGGAACGGGAGTAGGTGGAGGAATCATACTAAATGGAAAGATTCACCGAGGAAGACATTTTATTGCAGGAGAATGGGGCCATCACACACTAGTAAAAAATGGTAGGGAATGCTATTGTAAAAACAATGGATGTGTTGAAGCTTATATCAGTGGTCCTGCTCTTGAAAAAAGATGGGAATATTTAACAGGTGAAGTGAAACAATTAGAAAATATTATCCCATTGTATAATAATGATAAATATAGGGATAATTATTTCAGATGGAAAAATGAATTCCTGAATTATTATGGACAAGCTCTTGCTAATATAGTTAACATTCTGGATCCGGATACCATTGTATTAGGAGGGGGACTCTCCAACATTGATTATCTTTATGATGAAGGAAAACAAGCCGTATATGACCATGTTTTCAGTGATGTAATTGATACTCCCATTTTGAAAAATAAACTGGGTGATTCCGCAGGAGTATTTGGAGCTGCATTATTGAGAGATATTGGATAATGGATTTTTCCCGCTGGCTGAACTCACTTTCTCCCGCTGATCAACTATCCATACTCATAATATTTCTGCTGTCCTGCTTACTCTCATTCGCAATAATTAAAATAGGTCTCCAATATTATAATGATTATCGAAAATCTCAACCCTTTGCTCCTGCAGTTCAGATGAGTCCTTTCGGATTTTTTGCTGTTGCCATACCTATTATTGTCATAGTTTATTTGGTTTTTGGTCAAATACTCACTCGATTTCTTGTGGGGATTGGAATTTAAAATACTGGGGGATCATCTCAATACTTCCCGCTTTCCAATAAATTATTTCCTTTTCTTCCTCATCATTTTCATAGTCTTCCATACCATTTTTGGTAACTTATCCAGATCATTAAATTGACCCGCACCCTTCACCCATTCACCTCCATCAATGGTGATAACCTCTCCGTTAATATACCCGGCATAGTCACTCATAATAAACGAAGCCAAATTTGCCAATTCAATATGTTCTCCAAATCTCTTTAACGGAATTCGATTTATCATCCTTTTTTCAATGCCAAGTCCTGGTGGTACTAATCTTTTCCAGGCTCCTTTTGTAGGAAAAGGGCCAGGTGCAATGGCGTTGGTTCGAATCCCGTATTTTCCCCATTCAGAACCTAAAGAACGGGTCATTGCCAAAACACCTCCTTTTGCAGCAGCGGAAGGAACAACATATCCGCTTCCTGTCCAGGCATAGGTGGTCACAATATTCAAAATACTTCCGCTTTCCGATTGTATCATTTCTTTTCCTGCTGATAAAGTAAAATTAAATGTTCCCCCCAGCACAATATCCGTCACCGCTTTGAATCCACCGGGAGTCAAATTTTCCGTCGGTGAAATAAAATTACCGGCAGCATTGTTCACCAATCCATCAATGGTACCGAAAGTGTCTTTTGTCTTTTGAACGACACGGTCAACCTCTTCCGGATTTCTCACGTCACCTGCTATGGGGATGACAGAAATCCCGGCGGATCTCATCTCTTCAGCAGTTTCATCCAGAACATCCTGTTTTCTGCTGGTTATAACGATTTTAGCACCTAATTCACCAAACCTCATTCCCATTGATTTACCCAAACCTGTGCCCCCACCGGTAATGATGATGTTTTTATCCTTTAATAAATCTGCTTCAAACATGCTTGTCTCCGACTTTTGATTATAAGGTAAATCTACGGTAATTTTCTATATGAATACTCTTTTGTTTATTGGTTTACTACTTTTTGGATTTGGACTTTTAATATTCAGCATGAAACTCATGGAATACAATCGTAAAAAATATGGGGTCGAAGACTCAAAAATAAGTTCAGAATCAGATTATAGTAAGGTAATTTCAAGAAACACTTTTCGCCTTCTGGCAATTGTGATACTAATCATTATGATAGTTATTCTCTATTTACAACCCCAATAAAGACCGAACTGAATGATGGAACCATCTCCAATTACACCAACGGACCAACTTAAGATTGAAATCCCACTCTCTTTGAAAAATATTGATATTCTATCAGGATTGGCAAAGTGGAGTAAAATCGTTGGTGTTTTTCACATTGTATTGGGGATTTTGTATTGCCTCTCAATTTTTCTCTTGATAATCCCAGCCGTTATTATGGGAGCCTTTTTCATTCTTTTGGGGACACGGCTCACAAATGCATCAGCATATCTCAAATATTGCCTTCAGAAACCGAATGAAGAAACCATTATACATGCATTGGATAATGTACGAAAGTATATGTTTTTGAACGGTATCATGTTTATCGTGATGTTCGTACTCGTTCTTATAATTTTCACTGTTATACTGGTATTTGGAATCGCATTGTTTGATATAATTGGGGAAATGACAAATCCGTACGTAGCCGTTATGACTTGGATAAAATGAATTAATCGGAAGTAATTTTTTCCAGTTTCTTTTCAGCTTCCTCTATTATTTTCTCTTTACTTTTTTCTATCAGTTCCTGACCAGCCTTTTTCCCTGCTTGAATTCCCTCCTCCACTTTTTCCTTTACTTTTGACGTAACGTCTTCATAGGAAACAGGGACTTCCTTTCCCATCCACATCAGGTAAGCAATATATAATACGAAAGCTGCTGCCACAACCATCGCCAGTTTGATGAGTTTTTTGATGAAACTGAACAGGATGACAATTGCCAGAATAACAGCAACGATTAAATAAACAGGCTGATCAGAAAAAAAGGTTATTATTGGTTCCATTTACAATGTCTCCTTTTGAGCCACCGAGAGGACTTGAACCTCCGACCTGAGCTTTACGAAAGCCCTACTCTACCAACTGAGTTACGGTGGCGTATTAAAATTTTACCTATAATTTATTCTTCACCATACGTATTCAAGAAATCATTTATCATCAAATCTTCTTGATTATCATTAGGAACTTTTCCGTCAAAAAAGTTATTGATTGAAACCTTTTCACAAACTTGTCCCATACCATTTGAAGATGTACAGCTATTATAGTAATTAATATTAGTTTTTTATTATTAGTATTAATCCCAAAACAAAA
>CAZBBE010000090.1:0-5763 GCA_964489755.1 uncultured bacterium
CCTGTGGCCCACAGCTTAGAAGGCTGTTGCTCTATCCAGCTGAGCTACCGGGGCAAAGAGGGGATAAAAATCAATTTGAAAGATATGAGTAAATCAAAATTACTTATGGGATTATAAGGAAAACAAAATAATTTAACCATTTGAATCGTATTAAAACTTCCATCACCAGTTTATTTGGTAAAATTCATGATTTTAATGAATAAAATATAATGAGTTTCTCGACGAGAAAATCCTTGACACGTATCCTATTCGTAATGTACACTTGTCCGAGATTGTACTTTCATTAAAATCATTTAACTAACAATTAATCGAGGAGTAATTATGGCTGAAGTTGTAAGAACTACTGGAGTTTCAAAGGAATCAGGTTATCTCTACTATCTTGGAAAAGATGGTAATGTATGGCGTTCCAAGATGTCCAGAGGCAGAAAAGGTGGTGGAAATGCAGAAAAGGTAGCGAGTGCTGGAGTCCAACGAGAATCTGGATATCTTTATTATATTGATAAAGGCGGTAATGTTGCGAGATCAAAAATGGCACGAGGAAGAAAATAGCACATCCCCAGTGAATTAAAAAGGTCTTCATTTTGAAGGCCTTTTTTTTTACTAAATTTATTTTTTCTTTTCCCCAATAGTATTATTAAATCGCTATCCATGGTTTTTGGTTTTTGGTGGATTTTATTTTTACTATGTATTTCCCTTAAAGCAGAAACAATTCAATCCATCCGGATTATCGGCAACAATTACACAAAAGAGCACGTGATCCTTCGGGAGATTCAACATCCCATTCCCGGAGAATTCGATAAATTCATTTTGGAAAAAGATGAGGATAGAGTTTATAACCTCGGACTTTTCTCCACTGTTGATATTTCAACACAAAGCTCTGTCTATATTGTAACGGTTGTAGAAACATTCAGGGTTATTCCATTTCCCTTGTTAGATTATGATGAGGGAAAAGGATTCTCATATGGGGGTGGTATTGCCTACATTAATTTTCGGGGATTAAATGAAAAATTGACGTTCGGAATGCTTTTTGGAGAGGAGAAAACCTGGTTCCTGGATTTTATGGATCCTTGGATAACAGGAGATCATGTTTCCATTAATTTAGGAATGTATAACTTTATTACCGATGGTGCAGTCTATGCTTATAAATATCAGGAAAAGGGTGGTTATGCGGGAAGCGGATTTTACCGGGGTAACCGCAATAAATATGATGTGAAAATGGGAATCGAAACTATTTTCCTGGATACTGCAGGAGTCACAACTGATGACCGCTGGGATTTAGAGTCATTTTCTTTTGATTATCATTATCTCTATGCTGTTTTTAATTACCAATATGACACTCGTGATGTATATATTGATCCCACAAAAGGGCAGCATTTAAAACTACATATGAAACCACGCTTTGGTATTAGAAATACTCATAATTATTACCAATTTAAATATGAACACACCTATTTTTATCAAATTTCTCAGAATTTCAAAAACCCTGTATTTTCAATTAAATCAGCCCTGTTTATACAAAAACCGGAAAGTGTACCCCCATTTTCTCATGTGTATATTGGTGGAGAAGACTACGTTCGAGGTTATTCCCCGATTCCTTGGCAGAATCCCAAGTCAACCCAAGACAAAATTGAAGGAATACATGCGATCTATGAAAGTATCCAGCTTCAGCATACATTATTTCCTCGCAAGGATTATGAAGGGACAGAACTGGGAATTGATGTTGTTTATTTTATAGATGCGGGAGTTAGTTCCAACAGCTTGAATTCATTTGATTTTAAAAATGGTATCGTGGGGTTTGGGTTTGGTTTACGGTTTTTTGCTTCGGGAGCAGGAGTGATCGGTATTGATATTGGTTTTAATCCTAACGGAACTCGTTTTGTACACCCGACATCTATTAATTAGGAATTTCTGCGAAAAATCATTGCTTTTTTGAATTGATTTTCAGTACCATTCCGTATCCGGGAGACATTGCTTCTGTGGGTATAAATAACAAACCACGGAATCAAAAGGGAAAAGATCAAAAGTGAAAGTGGGGGAGGTACGATTGTTGTTACAACGGGCAGGGTAAATAAAAATATGGGAAGAGAAGAGGACGCTATTATGGAGCCAAGGGAAACATATCCTGTTAAGATCAACGTGATAGCAAAAATAAGTAGACAAAGAAAGATAGCAATTGGAAAAAGTGCAATCAGCATGCCGCCTAAAGTCCCCACACCCTTACCACCCTTGAATCCTGAAAATAATGGATAGGTGTGTCCCAATACCGCAGAAAATCCACATAAAATCTGAAGAATTCCAATGTCACCTATGCTGAGATAGTTTATGCCATACTCGGCATACACTGCTGTGGAAATCCAACCTTTGAACACATCAACAAGGACAACTATAAGAGCAGGTTTCCATCCCAGCACACGGAAAACATTCGTTCCCCCAGCATTCCCGCTGCCGTGTTCCCGAATGTCAATTCCTTTTGTGAACCTTCCAACGATGATGCTGGTTGGAGTAGAGCCGGTCAAATAGCTTAATAATAAAATCAGAATAAAAATGATCCAGGGACTAATCATTGAGTGAATCTCTAAGAGTTTGGGCTGCTATAACCATTGCCCCGGGACCTGCATGAGCACCTAAACCTGGACCAACCTCAGACACAAAAACATTTTCTTTTCCGATTTTTTTTATGAAATCATTCCTGAGCTCAAATGCTTTTTCTTCGCAATTCGCATGAGAAATACCGATTCTCAACGGTTGGTTCCAGTTAATTTTTTTTTCAACAAAATTATTAAATTTTTTCATAATATTGTTACGTCCGAACGTTTTTCCCACGGGTTTAATTCCCTTTGAGGTGAATGACAGGATGGGGTTTATCCTCAGCAAGTCAGTGATTTTCTTTATCGATGCAGGAAGGCGTCCTCCTCTGACTACAAAATCAAGTGTTTTCAGTCCGATATAAAGTGTAGTATTTTTGATAGCTTCTTCAGTAATTGCATGAATTTCTTCAATTGTTTTTCCCGCTATTATAGCTTCCGCGATTCGGATAGCGATCAGTCCCAATCCTATGGAACCGTTATGAGAATCAATCACAGAGATGGGCATGGAATCCAGTTTTTCAGAAGCAAGCATGGCTGATTGGTAGGTCCCGCTTAAATTTTCCGGAATGTGTATTGAAATAGCTTGTTTATAGTAGCTGGACAATAATTGGTACTGGCGCAAAAAATCTCCTGGTGTAGGTTGTGAGGTTTGAGGATGATGAGGGTTCATTTCTAATTTCTCCCAGAATTCACCGGAAGTGATGGTCATTTTGTCCACGAAATGTTCCGGACCAAAATTCAATCTTACCGGAATCATATGAATGTTATATTTGCGGAGAATATCCTCCGGCAAGTCACAACCTGAATCAACCAGAACAGCAATATCCTGATGAGTTCCATGGGCATCATGCTGTTGTCTGATCATATCATCCGCCTTTTCATCAGAAACCGCACCAAAGGTCTGACACATATGAATCACTTTTTTCGGTTGGTCGGTATGAATATGTACTTTCAGCTTGGAATCGCTTCCCGCAACCACGATTGAATCACCCCATTCAGTTAATTTTGATTTCAGTTTAGATCTGTCCAAATTCTTTCCACTAATGAGACATTCAGTACAAAATCTGTATTTTTCATTAAAAGAAATGGATTTTACGACAGGAGGTGTCACAATGATTTCCGTAGTCTGTTCTTCAACGATTCCGCTGTGAATAAAGGTGTTTATGCCTTCAAGAATATCCACAAATCCCTGGGCACCGGCGTCGACGACTCCGGCTTTTGAAAGGACATCCAGTTTTTTGGGCGTTTCTGCAAGTGATATTAAGGATTCATTTAATCCATGGGTTAATAATTTTTTGAAATCCGTGATACTGGAATTGATCTTTTGAATGGCATTTGTCCAATCACTAATAACGGTCAAAATCGTCCCTTCCATTGGTTTCATCAAAGCATCATAAGAATACTGTTTTGCCACCTGCAAAGCCTGAGAGAATTCTGAAGGTGTAAGTTTATTTTTACCCATTACACCCTTTGCAAAACCAGTAAAAAATTGTGCTAAAATAGCACCAGAATTGCCCCTAGCATTATTGATAGTTAATTCCGCAATTTTATCAGCAGTCTGAGCAATAGACCTGTTATCCTGCATAGAAATACTGCTTTCAACAGCAGACAAAGTAAACCCCATGTTGGTTCCTGTGTCACTGTCAGGGACAGGAAAAACATTGATTTTATTTAGGTAATCCTGACGGGATAAAAGACGTCTGATTCCAGCAGATAAGGATCGGTGAAACCGTTTACCGTCTATGTAGTGAATCCCCAACTATGTTTCTCTCAGCCTAAATTGTGTTGTTTGGGAGCTAACATCCCTCCGGAAATCACACTTTTCAGGGCTTCCTCCACATTTAACTCTGTTTCGATCGAATCATTTTTAGGAATAATTATGAAAACACCAGATGTTGGATTTGGTGTTGTGGGAACGAACAGATGATAAAATTCTACATCCTTATCGTTTTTTGATTCTCCTGTTACAAATGCCAGGGTCCATAGATCTTTTCGAGGATACTCAATAAAAACCACACTTTGAAATTTTTTCTCGGCTGTCCCAGTGAATGCTTGTATAATTTGTTTGATGGTTTTGTAAATGGTATTGACTAGAGGAATATTTTTTATGAGTGTTTCAAGCCAATGTAGAAACCGTTTTCCTAATACATTTGTTACGAAAATACCTAACAGGTACACCAGCAGTAAAGTGAGCAAAATTCCCAATCCCGGGATGTAAATATCCATTCGTTTGAAAATGGGGGAGGTTAAATTATCCAAAACAGTAAAAACTACCTTTAGAATGTAAAATGTCAAAGCAACAGGCACAATTGCCAACAGTCCTGTAAAGATTATGCGTCTGAAATGGGATATCATGAGTTTAATTTAAAAAATGACGTTTTTTTTCATGTTCCAGAAGAAATACTTTCCGTTCAATCCTGCCTCCATATCCTCCGAGACTCCCGTCATGTTTGATTACACGATGACACGGTATAATTAAAGGGATGGGGTTGTGTGCATTGGCATTACCCACGGCTCGAACACCTTTTGGGTTTCCGGTTTTTCGAGCAATTTCTTTATAGGATGAGGTTTCACCATAAGGGATGGTCAAAACGGCTTTCAATGCTTTAGTGTAAAATGCAGGTAAATTCAAATCTAAATCCACATCAAAGGCAATTCGTTTTCCATCAAAATATTCCCTTAACTGGTCTGCACACCCTGTAGAATCGGTAGATTCTTTATAAATCTGTACATGTGGGAATTTCTGTGAGAAAGATTCCTTGAAAGGGTTTTCTTCAGGAAATAAAATGGAGCAAACGCCAGAAAACGTGTGTCCGATCGCCATTGAGCCAAAAGGAGTTTTTATCACCGAATAGACAATTTCTTTTTTTATTCTTGAAAACATGCTTGAATCAATCATTTCAATTTAGGAATCAAATAATATTCGTTTCAGTTATTTCAACTTTTGATCCTAGATCTTGATAGAATACATAAGGGAAGGAATAAAATATCTTTGAAGGATGTCGTAAGACAGTTATTTATTTTGTAATGATATCCAATGTGATGATTTGTATTTAAGCAGGTTTATTAATCCATTTTCATCCCTAAGAATAGCCGCAGCCATTTGATCCGCATGATAACCTCGTAGCCAATAAAACAGCCTCCAAAAGTCATTACATTGATCAAAATAAATTGA
>CAZBBE010000091.1:0-5713 GCA_964489755.1 uncultured bacterium
GGTTGTCTTCATCGTCTGTAAGAAACAAACCTCCTAAATCTGCAGAATCATTACCAGCATTATAGAGTTCCAACCAGTCATCAAACTCACCCGCTTCATCCACATTGGTTGTATCATTGCTGGCAAGAAATTCGTTTAGGACAATCTCATTCTCCCCGATTCCAGATACTGTTATTTCAACTGGTTCATGTCTGGGAAATAGATTGGATTGACCATTGAGATCCTCACAATAGATCTGAAAATAACCGGAAGAACTCGAAAGGGGTGGGATAGATCCGGTCCATAGGTCAGATTCTTCAACTATCTTAGTATCCGGAACTGGAGTAAATATCATGGGGAAAATCTCAGGCTCCGACTCGAGAGATTCAAAAAAATAAATCTCAACCGATTGAAGTCCTGCACTTCCGAATATCGATGCTGAAACCAAAATACTGTCTTCCGGAAATGGAATTTGAGGAACCCAGGAAAAATCATATACTACAGGAGGAGCCTGTGTGAACGGGAGGGGATTTGGAAGGGATTCCATTCGCAGATTTACAAATTCTCTAATTCCCCTTTTCACATGGAGATTTTCATAATGGTCCGATGAAAATGATTCATGATAATCATCTATTGTAAAGCCATAATCGTATGTGCGGTATTCATCAATTTCTGCCCATGGATCCATATTGATTTTTAAGCTATTCATTCGCTCTTCCCAATGTGATAGTTCAAAAACATTGGTTGAAATGAAATCAATAAAATGGGAATAGAGGTCTCGATATTCATCATGTTCCATGAGCCGTTCTGCAAGAGGACGTCCATCTCCATCAATAACGGGGAAATTAAATGGGTCAGTACTTGTCCAGTCAATTTCGAACCAATCAATCCCAAACGTATTGTCATAGTCATATGGAATCCAGTGAAACCGGTTTTCAGATGGGTGATGATACAGATAATAATTATTTCTGAGAAACCAGTAATCATCCCAGCCTCCAGTGAGTACATTCACAGCAAAATATTTCAGGACTCCTGCAACATCCAGTACAGCCTCCAGAGAATCCGCAAACTCTCCCTCCGGTGTCTGGTTGATTATTCCAATCAGTCTGGATAATTGTGAAAAATCATATGAATCCTTATTTGTTTTCAGGCTGTAGGGGCGCTCATTATCATAATAAGGATGATAGTCTTCAGGATCATCACCTCTATAAGTCAAATCTGCAGGCCAAATACATTTCCACAAATTACCGGAATCATTTGAAAAGTTCTTTTCCAGAAATTCGTCATCTATGTGTTCGACAGAAATATATAATCCGTAGAATTCATCATTAATATAAACAGCCACATGTGTGGAGCGGGGCGTTACCATCCCCAAATCATGGTACAAATCCCAGCAGAGTTTACTGCGGATGATGGAGGGATCGTTGTGCTCTCCATTCAGATTAAGTTTTTCTACTCCGTAAAAACTGCGCCCTTGCTCAAAATAATTTATATCCAGTTTAAACGATTTTTTTGCAGATACTCTCGAAGTGTTTCCCCTCAACCGAAATCCCACACTGTCTATCGTTTCATTAAACCACTCTGACACATAGCGTACTGTTATCGGATGAATAGAGTCGCTGTACACATTTTCATAAATCCATTCCAATCGTCCCGAATCAATAGTGATCTGTATTTCATCCACCCACGTATCATCATAGAGTTTCCAGCTCTCATCCTGAGAAAATAGCACATTAATAATAGCCAACATAACTACGAAGAAATACTTCCACAGTTTCATTTATTATTCCCCAAAAAATACCCATAACTGTAAGGTTGCAGATGGAGTGTTGTCTTAGTACCAGATAAAGAAAATGGAATATCATTTTTCAGCCTTTCCCAGTTCGAGACCGGAATAGGGCAATCAAAAGAAATAGACTTCATATTATTACTTTGATTTATTGCCACTAATATAATTTCATCAAAATAAACTTTCAAATATGCCCATACCGGACCATCCAAAAAAACTGAATAATAATCTCCTACAGACAATGCAGAATATTCTTGCCGTAAATTTGTCAATGAGGTCACTTTTTCACTAAGCATAGACTCTCCCATATTTAAATTTTTTCCAAACCGCATGGGGCGCCTATTGTCCGGGTCGCCTGCTCCCGCAAGTCCTATCTCTTCGCCATAATACACAACAGGAATTCCGGGAATGGAAAAATTAAATGCGAAGAAATTTGCCAATTTCTGATAACTTGACATATGTTCTACCTCTTCCGGTGGATCGGAAAATGCACGTTTCGTTCCGTCTTCACCGTAGGTCATTTGTCCATCTGCAATGGAAATGAATCTTATTTGATCATGGCTGGATGTAATCGTCCCCATGAGGTTTATCGGTTGGTAAACCTGGAGATTTTTTTCCACGGTTTCCTTCAATGAAAACATATTACCGACCGGTGATTTAAAAATGTTCCGTGCAGTAAAATAAATATCAAAATTGAATTGTGCATTTAGCTCAGCTGGGTTTACATAACTCAGGATTAATTCATCCGAACCAAAAGTCTCACCGATTTGATACACATTTTTATCCGGAAAATTCTTTTTTAATTCAAAAGTTAGATTCTTCCAGAACGAATGAGGAACATGTTTCACCGCATCCTGTCTGAATCCATCTAAATCAAATTCTTCTATCCACCACAGGGCATCTTCCACAACCGTACCTATAGCATCGGGAGAATTTACGTAATCAAATGTAGGAAGAAACGGTTCAAACCATGTTGTGAGTCGTGTATCACCATCCCATCTGCGTATATTCATGGAACCGTCTGGCAAGGTCACATGTCCAAACCATTCCTTATGCATGTTGTAATAGGGGTGGTCTTCATGAATATGATTGCTGACAAAATCAAGTAAAATCTCAATATTCTGATTGTGAGCCAAGTCTATCAATTTTCTTAATTCATCTTCGGTTCCATATCGAGGATCAATTTCACGGGGAGAAACAGGCCAATAGCCGTGATAAGCAGAATATTTCCTGTTTGGAGGATTCCATTCATTGTATGTATTGTGCGGTTGTTTTTGCACCGGTGAAATCCAGAGTGCTGAAATTCCTAAATCTGAAAAATATCCTTCTTCTATTTTTTGAATAATCCCCTGAAAATCTCCGCCATGAAAATCGGAAAGCGGATTTATTTCTCCTTCCGATTTCTTTGTATTTAAATAATTCCCATCCAAAAATCTGTCGATCATTAAACTGTAAATAATTTTGAAATGCCAATCATCAGGGTTCTCATCTGTACTCAAAGGAATCCCATCATCCAAGATCGTATGATTTTCTTTGATCACTCGCCCTTGGTCATCTAATCCGGTAATTCTAATCAATCCATTACTGAGATTATTAATATTTATGTGAACATCACCGTTTCCTTGAGGATCAACAATATCGGGGTGGAGAGGAATATTATTCCAAAATACATTTGTTTTTACCGGTAGTGATTTATCGGAAGTGAGGAAAGTAAATGCGAGATAACTGCCTTTCTGCGTTTTTTTTACCCATTGACCGGAAGGTTTTTTCTTGAAATCGGTGAGATCTAAAACTGAATTCCATCCTCCCATATTATTTGAAACTATATCTTCATTTTCAGGATCCAACATATCTGAATCACCAATAACAAATTTATATTCATACATCTTTGGCTTGAGATGCAGTGTGGTTTTAAATATCCCATCCCCGTCTTTATCACTTAAAAGATCACTTGTCCTTGACCAATCATTAAAATTCCCCATGATTGAGATAGGACGGTCAGGTGTCTTAGGGAAAAACCGGAAAACATGTGTTTCCGTAGGTTCCATCCGAATCAGTAAATTAAATGGTTCAGTTCCGGTAGAGCCAATAACTGAAATTAAATTTGAAGCATATTTATTAGGTGTAATAAACAGACTGTCCGTCGATGAATCAAACTTAAGAATTAGGTCAGGATGTAATTCAATATGCAGTTTCATCTTTGGGTCTGATTTATATACAGAGAGATCAAATCCCTTTGTCATTCCCTTATCAATTCTGAGTGTAGGTACAGTATGTAAATATTGTTTTTGCTGCTCGGTAGTACAGCAATAAAATAAAAAACAAATATAAATCAGTTTTCGCATGTTTTCTTGACTAAACATATTCTTAATTTAACGATGTATTAAAAAGTTATTCATATAAAATTCTTTATGACATATTGATTGAATTGGTTAAACACACACAAACATTTTTTATTCTGTCATTCACAATTTGTATCATGACACAATGTACTAACAAATCTTCTTTGCCTCTTTCTTACGGTGCTTTTGTCAAGGGCAATAAAACCAATTTCAAAGTAAAAGCACCAAGAGCAGATCGTGTTTTCCTGGTTTTATTTGAAAAACCTGAGGATGACGCTGGGACAGAATTGTTGATGAAAAAATCAACAGATGGCGATTGGACTATCACAACAAAAAAAGCCGGTTACGGCACTCTGTACGGCTACCGACTGGAAGGTAATTATATGGGGAATGATCCTGATGTAATTGTTGCCGATCCCTATTCCCTGGCTTCTGTCACCCAGAATACTTACCTCCATGTTGCAAAATCGCTCATTATAGATACATCTTATGATTGGGGAAATGACAGTTGGATCAAAATTGATTCCAGAGACATCATCATTTATGAAATGCATATTCGGGACATGACAGCCCATCATACATCAGGTTCAAAATATCCCGGTACATACCATGGTCTTATAGATCGAGATCAAAAAGGTGGAATTAACCATGTGAAAAAAATGGGGGTCAATGCTGTTCAGCTATTACCTGCACAAGACTTTGCAAATGTAGAGGTTCCTTACAAAGATAAAACAGCAACAGTCTTCAACAACTGGAACCCCTATGCCAGAAACCACTGGGGATACATGACCACATTCTTCTTTGCACCGGAAACATACTATGCCAGTGATGGAACTGACAAACCGGGGAAATGGAACGGTATAGACGGAAGAGCGGTTCGAGAGTTCAAAGATATGGTCAAAGCATACCACAATGAAGGCATCGCTGTGATCATGGATGTGGTGTACAATCACGTTTCAAATTATGATTATCACCCTCTTAAATTTATTGACAGAGAAATGTATTTCCGTCTTGAAAAGAACGGTAGCTATATATCAAAAAGCGGGTGCGGAAATGATACTCGTTCAGAAAACCCGGCTATGAGTCAAATGATTTTGGAAAGTGTAAGATATTGGATGACCGAATATCACATTGACGGATTTCGTTTTGATATTGGAAATCTCATCGACTCTGAAACAAGACAGAAAATCATTGATGAATTGAAGAAAATTAATCCCCATGTGATTATTTTGGCTGAACCCTGGGGCGATGGTTACGATCCTTCTGGATTTTCAGAAATGGGCTGGGCATCCTTCAATGATCAGTTTCGTGACGGTTTAAAGGGAAGTGTGTTTGATGTCCACGACAAAGGATTTCTATTGGGAAAGTGGCGGGGAAATGATAACCAACATTTTTTAAAAAGGATCATTCTTGGGTCTCGGAAAGAATTTGGAGGGCAATATAAGGATGCTGCCCACAGCGTTAATTATCTGGAGTGTCATGATAACCATACACTGGGAGACAGACTTCGAATTACAGGTGGATTCATTGGAGAAAATGAAATCATCGCAGATAAATTGGCACATTCAAGGGTGAATGGAAAATTACTGGACATGAATAAACT
>CAZBBE010000092.1:0-5595 GCA_964489755.1 uncultured bacterium
AAATCGGATTACGACTTAATTCAGGAAAAAGATATTTTTGATTTGATTGATTTAAATCAATTTTCCCCTGGGGAAACAATAACAATTTTGGTGAAGCATTCAGATGATTCTGAAGATCATATATTATGTAATCACAGTTATAATGATACTCAAATTCATTGGTTCAAAGCCGGGTCAGCCTTAAATCTGTTGGCAGAAAACAAATCATAAAAGTGTTGATCTCTATCCTGTTTTTGAATTTGGGTTGGACCTGTTAAGAAAAGCATAACGACACAACTTTTGTGCGTGTGGTATGAATATTGGTATATATTTATTAGATAGAAAAAAAGATGGTTTTTCCATGGGTGAAATTCGAGTTAATAATGAAGTTTCTGGTGAAAAAATTTCCGCATTAAAAGAGTTGGAAGAAGTCATATTTTTAAAACAGATTCGTCACCAAATATGAGTATTTTACCAAAGTAAAGAAAGAAATAATCACTTAAAACCTTAATTAAACTTGGATAAAAATAATTATTATGTCAAGACTGCTTGACGATTTAAAAGAAACCGTAAAAGAATGGACAACTGTTGCTGTTGAAAAAGCAGAGGAAGTGGGAAAAATTGCTGTTGCAAAGACGGAAGAAGTAACCCGCATCAGTAAAATAAAATTGGAAGTCCACCAACATGAACGGGATTTAGCAAAATTGTATGAACAGTTGGGCAAATTTGTTGGTGGTCATGCTAAGGAAGAAAACATGGTGAATTTTACTGGAAATTCGGAATTTTTTGACATGGTCCAAAAAGTTGACCGAATTCAATCGCTGCTTGAAGAGAAAAAGGATGATATCCAGAGGGTAAAGGATGAATACAAATTGGATGATTCAGATATTGCAACTGTTGATGATGTTGTGGAAGAGAAGGTTGAGGATTCTCCGAAAACAGAAATAAAGGATGAACAACCACCCGATAAATAATTATTTAATAGTTCATTGCTTCAGATAATGGCTATAGAACTGAAAATTATATTATTTGAGTACCACAAATATTCCAGTTCAATATTATTTGTATCAAAACTTAACTCCTAGTAAACTTATTTGATATATCAGAATATAATTTAATGAAAAAACAAACCCAATCCTTAATTTTTCAAACTGAAGGGAAAAATAAAATCCGCCAGTGGCATTTTTCTTATAAGAAACTTGCAGCAATAATATGTTCTGGTGTATGTCTTTTGGGAATACTGCTTTTTTTAACTGCTGACACTCTCACTGGATATTTTTATCGTTTAAAACTAAGTAAAATTCGTTCAAACTACTTCCATGTAACCACCACCCTGACCAATTTAAATTCACAGTTAGAGATATTAAATAATAAAATTGAAGAATTGGAAAAACAGGATACAGAATTAAGAAGATTTACCGGTTTACCCATAATTGATAATGACATCCGGGAAGTAGGTATTGGTGGAATTAGATTAAGTGAAAATTTTAATATTTCTCTTTCTGGCAAAGGAGTCAATCCGGGTGTCTCCAACCTCGAAATAAATATTGATGCATTAACCAGAAAAGTTAAGTTGGAGTTAAATAGTTTTGATGATATTCACAAAAAGATTTTGGAAAATAAGGAAAAATTAAGTTTTATCCCTTCAATACAACCTGTCACGGAAGGATATCTGAATTCCGGTTATGGGTACCGCAAAGATCCTATTGATGGCATCCGCAGATTTCATCATGGACAGGATTTTTCTGTCTTCCAAGGTGCGCCAATCCACTCACCGGCTGACGGAACCGTAAAACGTACTGGATATCGGGGTGGATTCGGAAAATACATTATTATTAATCATGGATATGGATATCAGACGAAATATTTACATTTATCAAAAATTAATGTCAAAAAAGGTCAATCGGTTGTCAGGGGTGAAGTAATCGGAGAAACCGGTAATAGCGGTAGATCAACAGCTCCACATTTACATTACGAAGTCATTTATAACGGAACTCCTCAAAATCCGCTCAATTATTTTTTTAATGGTTAAACCGGCTGTAAGCCTTTTAACCTTTTTTAAATAATGAATAAATCCTATTATCTTGAAACATATGGCTGTCAGATGAATGTGGCTGATTCTGAACTCATTGAAAGCATGCTTCATCAAGAAGGATATATACCAATCAGAGAAATGAGCAAGGCAGACGCTATTTTTGTAAACACATGTGCAATAAGGGAACATGCAGAAGATAAAGTTCATTCCCGCTTAGGACTTTTCAATAAAGTAAAGCGAGATAATCCCGGAGTAATCATTGGTGTTCTCGGATGTATGGCTCAGAATTTGAAGGATGATTTATTAGTAAATAAACCCTATGTGGATATAATCTTAGGTCCCGATGCGTACAGAAGACTTCCGGATTATTTAAAACGAAACGAGAAGAAAAAACATATTGTGGATACAAAATTATCCCGCTTCGAAGTATATGATGATTTATTTCCCAGTAGAAAACAAGGAATAAATGCGTGGGTATCCATCATGCGTGGGTGTGATAAATTTTGCACATTTTGTATTGTTCCTTTCACCAGAGGAAGAGAACGAAGCCGCAGCATAAACAGTATTATTGTAGAAGTATCCCAGGCTGTGACAGATGGATTTGTAGAAATTACATTATTGGGTCAGAATGTAAATTCATATAATTTTAATACAATAAAATTTCCTCAATTGCTGGAATCTGTTGCAGCGATTGAAGGAGTTCAGAGAATCCGCTACACTTCACCCCATCCGCAAGATGTGACAGAGGAGTTATTGGATGTGATGAAATCGCACGACTCTATTTGTAATTCTATCCATTTTCCGCTCCAATCCGGTTCCAATCGAATATTAAAACGTATGAATCGAACTTACACAAAAGATCATTTTCTTCGTCAGGTTGATATGATGAGAGAGAAAATCCCTCACATTGGAATATCAACTGATATTATTGTTGGATTTCCGGGAGAAACTGAAGCAGATTTTCAGGATACTCTGGATGTAATGACCCAGGTTCAGTTTGATTCTGCATTTACTTTTAAATATTCTGCCAGACCCTTCACTAAAGCGGTAGAGTATCAGGGTCAAATACCCAAAAAAATAAAGCAGGATCGTCTTGAACGGTTGATTCAATTGCAAAAAGAACATACATTGGAAAAAAATAAAAAAATAATAGGGTCAGTTCAATCAGTACTTATTGAAAAGGAAAGTAAAAAATCCACTTCTCATTGGGCAGGAAGAACGGATTCAAATAAATGGGTGATTTTCCCAAAAGAGAATGCTGCTATAAAAGAAACAGTACCCGTACAGATTTTGCATACTTCAGGTATCAGTCTTCAGGGAAATATTACTCATAATTATTAAGTCGTTTCATGAAACTAATTAAAATATTTTTCGGCCTCATAATTATTTTTAGCTTATTATTGATTCTTGTGGAGAATACGGACACGGTTTCAGTTAACCTGCTTTTCCGCACATTTGAGGAGACCAAGGTGGCTGTTCTGATACTGATTTCTGTTGCAATTGGTATATTAATCGGGTACGGGATTACAGTCGGCACTCTCATATCAGCAAAATCGGAGTTACGATCTCTCAAACAAAAACATCAATCCATTACAAATGAACTGAATGATTTAAGAAATGTAGCAATCGATCAAGATATTTATGATACTGAAAACGACGAGTAGTCAGTTTGATAATTCCAAACTATCTAACCTCTGAATTTTTATTTATTGGAATAGCAGGAATTTCGTTTTTTAAACGGAACTTCAGGAAGTCAAAAAACCCGGAACATCTTTTTACTGAAGCCCTACAATGTCTTGTGAAAGATGATAAGCATAGGGCTGTATCATTGTTAAGACAAGTAGTTAAAAAAGATTCCGATCACATCGAAGCATATCTCCTTTTAGGCAATACAATTCGAACAGATTTTCCGGAACAGGCAGTTAAAATTCATCAATCTCTTACTGTGAGACCTGGATTGTCCAAATCAATGACTGTTGATATTCACAAAGCATTAGCAGATGATTATAGGGCTTTAAGAAAGATTGACTTGGCAAAGCGGGAAGGTGAAAAAATCCTGAAATATGAACGCAGAAATAAATGGGCTGTCGAATTAATGCTTGAACTTGCTGAAGAAGGAAAAGATTGGCAGCAGGCTGAACGTTGGAACCGGTTACTTGTAAAAATTATTGGAAAAGAAAAAACTCCGGACTTGGGGAAATATCATGTATATGCGGGGATGGAAAAAATGGAATCAGGGGATTTATTATCAGCAGTTTCAGAATTTAAAAAAGCAATAATAATTTCATCTAACTCTGCTCTTCCACATTTTTATTTAGGAAAAATTTATGATATGGAAGGAAAAAAGGAAGCTGCACTGGAATACTGGAAAGACTATATTTTGTTGACAGCAAATCCTGAACTGGGAATTTATAAGGCTATTGAAAGTCTATTATTCGAATTAAATCGGTATTCTGAAGTCGAAGAAATTTATAGATGTATTGTAGAAAAATATCCTGAAAATGTGGAAGCACTGGTGCGAATGGTTAATCATATGTTGGAAAAAGGAAATGTAGGGAAAGCCATTTCCCTATTGGATCGTTATCAAGTTGATTCAATGACAGTAAGATTATTAAAATACAAGGTAAAACTACCTAACGAAATTGCTTCTGATATTATATCGGGTGTGGATTCGTTAATAAAAGAATCCTTGAAAACTGCTTCCTGATGGTTCGTTCTTTTCTCATAGTTTTTGGTTTGTTGACCTTTGGGAATACGCAAAAACTGGACTATCTATTTAAACAGTTTGAAAGGGGAGAGATTGAGGAATTAAGAAAAACATTACCGATATTATTAAAAAAATATCCAAATGAACCGGGTTTAAAATATCTGTCTGGATTAACTCTCATGGACGGAGACTCTGCTCTTAGGGTTTATAAAGAGATCATAAATAAATATTCTACCTCAAAATATTCTGAGGGAGCTTCAAGTAAAATAGGTCAGTATTTATATTCCCGGGGACTGTACAGTCAAGCTTCCCAACATTTGAGAAAATTTATTTTTCGGTATCCTCAATCTAAAGATTTATCCCGAATGATGGGGATGTTGATTCGAAGCTTTGATGCTACGGGAGAATTGGATACAGCGCAGATTGTTGTGGATAAATATTTTAAAAAATACACTGGACAATATTTTTTAAAAAATGATTTAGGGTATATCCCTGATTCTATAAAAAGGATGAAAATCAGTATTGGTAAGGACGGAAAAAAGGATGAAAAGGTGATAAATATTATAGGAGATACGGGAGATTGGGTGGTTCAATTAGGAGCTTTTGGTGTTCGAAAAAATGCTGTAAATCTTGAGGAAAAATTGACAAACAATGGATATTTAGTATTTATCAATAAATTGACTTCCAATAAAAGGACATTGTTTGCCGTGAGAGTAGGACCCTTTGAAAGTCGTCAATCCGCAAAAAAAAAGGGAAAAGAATTAAACAATCTTTACGGGTTAGATTATCAGTTACTTAATATAGAAAAATAGAAAATAATATGGGAATGAGTGTACGGCTGGTGCCTGCCACGGTCTTCAACACCGCTGTCCCG
>CAZBBE010000093.1:0-5439 GCA_964489755.1 uncultured bacterium
GTTTTTAAGTTTCAATCACTAATAAAATAAAATGGAAATCAAGTATAATTTAAGGATGAAATAATTTGAGTCTTAGCTTTCTTTGAGGGCTCTTCCTAAAAATCCTTCGGCTTTTTCCAGCATCAATTCAGCTTGGTCCGATGTGCAATCTTTCTTAATCATGATGATGGCTTTTTTTACGGATTTACCCGCTTCAATCAATTTCTGATGTGCAATTTCATAATCTGTATTTGTTAATTGACTTATAATTCGGGTACCTCTATCCATCAATTTTTCATTTACAGCCATGAGATCAACCATGAGGTTACTATATACTTTTCCCAGTTTTATCATGGTTGTTGTTGAAATCATGTTCAGTATCATTTTGGTGGCTGTACCGGCTTTCATCCGTGTGGAACCGGTAATGATTTCCGATCCCGTTTCTACCTTGATTGTTGAATCTGCATGTACCCGGTAAAACGGTTCAGGGTTACAACTTATGTAACAGGTTTTTGCTCCGACCTTTTGAGCATATTCCAAAGCAGATTGGACATAGATGGCTGCGCCACTGGTACTGATTCCGATAATAATATCTCCCCTTGTGATTTTTGCCTCCTTTAAATCCTGAATACCATTATCAGGGATATCTTCTGCTCCCTCCACTGATTTTCTCAATGCTGTGTCTCCTCCTGCAATGATCCCTGTAAACCAATCGGGAGGTGCAGAAAAAGTTGGTGGGATCTCCGATGCGTCCAAAACTCCCAGTCTTCCGCTGGTTCCTGCACCTACGTAAATGATTCGATTACCATTTTTAATTGCGGACACACAAATTGAAATAGTTTCACTGATCTGAGGAATTGCTTTTTTTACTGCATGTGCTACAGTTTTATCATCAGAGTTAATGATTTGGAGAATCTCTTCTGTTGATTTTAGATCTATTGATTCGGAATGAGGGTTCTGTTTTTCAGTAGTTAAATCGGACCGGAATTTCATTGTTCAATTCAATTATGTGAGCGCTGGAATTCTGAAAAATATCTATTCGCTTCCTGCAAAACCTTTGGCGCTAACAGAAGTGTTGAAATCAGAGTTGGAATCACCATCATGGCAAAAGCGCTGTCTACAAAATTGATAGCAATATCAATGGGTGCGACCGAGGCAATTACGATCATAATCAAATAAAACCAATTATAAATCACTTTCCATTTTGTACCCAGCAGGTGGGAAGTACATTTTCTTCCGTAATAGGAATACCCGAACATGGTAGAGAGGGCAAACGTCAGCACAGCAATAGTCAGAAAAATCTGGCCCAGAATACCCAATTCCTTCTTAAAGGATAAGGTGGTCAAGGTTACGCCATTCACCTCTAAGGTCAAAAAGCTGCCCTCAGGCTGAAAAAGATCATCTAATCTCGTTTGGGTATGCCCAATACCAAGATGTTGGTTATGATCGATGTAAAACACCATACTATCTGAAACCAGTATTCGATTCTGGTCTTTCTCTGAACTCTTGGATTCAGAAATGATTACAGTTGAATCTGAAAGAACCGAATCAACCTCAAACAATATTGTTACTAATTCAGGCTCAGCGGATGGAACCGGACCGAAAACTTCCTGACCATATTTGAAGGTGAAACCTAACCATTCATCACTGGGTGTACCAAGCTCCTGCAGATCCACCACCTGCATGACCATAGTGTTATTATTATCTTGGAACCCGGTAACCCGGGCCTGGAAACCGGCATGCCACATTCCTGATGACAGGATAAGTAATGCGGTAATTGAGCATACAATGATCGTGTCTATGAAAGGTCCGAGCATCGCCACTAGCCCTTCTCGAACGGGTTCTTTGGTCTTTGCGGCGCCATGGGCCATGGCCTCGGTCCCAGTTCCCGCCTCATTGGAAAATAACCCCCGGCGTACACCGATGACTATAATAGAACCCAATGCCCCGCCCTGCACAGCATCACCGGTAAATGCATCGCGAAATATCATGAAAAATATCTCGGGTATTTCTCCAAAATTCATTCCCAATATAATCAGGGCAGCTACCATGTATAGACCCACCATGCCAGGTACCAATTTAGATGCCACCTTTGCAATTCTCTTAATTCCTCCAAAAATAACCAACCCCACCAGTCCGGATACAATAAAACCTGTAATGATATTCCCGGTAAAGGCACTCTCCTGAAACAATCCAGCTGGCTGGTAAAGAAAATCCCTAATGATCTGGGAAAGCTGATTAGCCTGGAAAAATGTTATACAGCCAAAAAGTCCGGAGATGCTGAACAAAATCGCCAGGGGTTTGTACTTTTTCCCTAATCCCTCTTCGATATAATACATGACCCCGCCCTGCACCTCACCCTGGTCATCTTTTCCACGAAATAACACGGCCAGCGTGCAGGTGAAAAACTTTGTGCTCATTCCAATAACTGCCGTCAGCCACATCCAGAAAATTGCTCCTGGTCCTCCAGTATGAATGGCAACCGCTACTCCGGCAATATTCCCCATACCGACCGTACTGGCAAGGGCACTGGATAATGCTTCAAAATGGGTAATCTGTCCCGGATCATCAGCAGAATCATATTTCCCCATAAGAATATCAATCGCATGCCTTAAATATAGGAATGGAGTAAAACGGCTATACAATGTAAAAAATATTCCGCTACCCAATAAAAAGATTACCAGAGGCATGCTCCACATGACTTCCGCAATGGTTGCCATGATTTTATCTAAATATTCAATCATTATTTTCTTTGTTTAAATTATCTCCCAATTGTGTTTCAAAATAGGTACAAATTACGGAAATTCACACTATAGTTTACACCAACAATGAGAAAACTCGACCGCTATCTCATCCAGCAATTTCTTATCCTATTGGCTCTCATACTGATTGGATTCCAGGTAATATTTATTATTGTGGATATTTTTGAAAACCTGGACAAATTCATTGACAATAAGGTTCCAATTAAAATCGTCTTTCTTTTTTATGTATATACCTTACCCTGGTTTATAAATATCGGATTGCCTATGGCAGTCCTCATCGCCACTGTTTTCAGCATGGGACTTTTAGTCAAACGAAATGAATGGACAGCCATGAAAGCCTCGGGAATCAGTCTTTATCGAGTGGTACTCCCATTTTTGATGGTGAGCTCCTGCGTAAGTATTGGCTCTTTTTATCTGGATAACTCATTGGTGAGTTGGGGAAACGAAAAAAAAGCGGAAATCAAAAAACAATACATGAATAGGAAATCTATTAAATCAAAAAACAAACAGCAATCCCTTAAAGATTTATTTTTTCAGAAAGAAAAACAACTTCATCTATCTATATCCAAATACAGAGTATGGGATCAATCAGCGGAGAAGATCACCTTAATTTCTCTCAAGGATGGTTTGCTTTATCAGAGAATAGACGGAAAGAAAATGGTTTGGATTGATTCTCTTTCCTTGTGGGAACTGAGAGACTATTCCATCCGTAATTTTGATGAGTACGGCATGGAAGACAATGTGATCATTTCATCTAAAGATACGCTGATAAACGTAGCATTTAAACCGGAAGACCTGGTGCAAAAATATAAATCTCCCGAAGAATTGAATATTTACGAGTTAAACTCCAGGATTAAGAAATTGAGAGAAAATGGTGTGAATACTACCCGATGGGAAGTGGCAAAACAATTCAAGTTATCTTTCGCTTTTACCAGCGTCATCGTTATGCTATTCGGTATCTCCCTTGCA
The DNA here is from genome assembly GCA_964489755.1 of uncultured bacterium. Taxonomy (GTDB): domain Bacteria; phylum Fidelibacterota; class Marinisomatia; order Marinisomatales; family AB-629-J13; genus AB-629-J13. Next base: position 3,711 of record CAZBBE010000093.1, read on the forward strand.
GTTATGAGTCCTAAAGGAGGGCTTTCTTTAGGTGCAGGGATGAGTATTTTTGTAATCTTTTCATATTATGCTTTCATCAAATTTGGGCAATCCATGGGAATCAAGGCTGTTCTCAGCCCTATTGTCTCCGCATGGATGGGAAATGTGCTTTTTATCATTGGAGGAATCATCCTTTTATTTTCAGTTAGAAAGTAGAAATTAAAATCTAAGATGAGTCAATCCTCTGATTATGAAATAATCATTATTGGAGCAGGAGCATTGGGTCTTGCTGTCGCTCGGGCTTTGGCAAATGCCGGTAAGGGTTCTGTTTTAGTCGTTGAAAAAGAAGAAATTTATGGACGAGGAATCTCTTCCAGAAACAGTGAGGTGATCCATTCCGGTATTTACTATCCCCCCAATTCATTGAAAGCAATATATTGCACATCAGGAAGGAAAAAACTATATGCTTATTGTAAAGAAAAAAACATCTGGCATAACCAATGCACGAAATTAGTCCTGGCTCAGGGAAACCAGATAAATGAATTGGAACAATTGTATAAAAACGGATTGAAAAATGGAGTTCCGGATCTAAAAATGATCGAAAAAGGTGAACTTTTAAAATTGGAACCCAATATAAAGGGGAAATCAGCACTTTTTGTTGGATGTACGGGGATTTTCTCCGCCCATGACCTCATGGCATCGTTTTACAATGAATCAACCCAAATGGATCACGACTATTTATTCAAAACTGAACTGAAACAATGTGAATATTATAATGGCAGATACAAACTCCAAATTGAAAATACATTGGGAACGGTGGAAACAGTTACCTCTGATTGGGTGATAAATTCCGGAGGTTTGCAGAGCGATATTATTGCTGGTATGCTCAATCACAACCAAAATAGTCTTCCCAAAATAACTTATTCCAAAGGATGTTATTTTTCCCTTTCATCGAAATGGAGAAACGCATTCAACCACCTCATCTATCCCATGCCTGACAACACTCGAGGTTCATTGGGGATTCATATCAGTTTTGACCAAAACATGAGTGCTAAACTGGGACCAAACGTTGAATGGATGGAAAACAGGGTGGAAGATTATACAGTAAAAAATGACCTGAACATGATTTTTTTTAAAGAAGCCAAATCATATATAAATGGATTGGAACTTTCAGACCTTACACCTGATTTTTCCGGTATTAGACCAACAATAGGAACACCAGAAAACCCTTATTCTGATTTTTACATCCACCACGAAAAAGATAGGGGTTACCCCGGATGGATAAACCTCATTGGAATCGAAAGTCCGGGACTCACTGCTTCAATCGCTATTGGAGAAGAAGTGGCAGAGTGGGTTGAAAATAGGTGACAATATTGTGATTTTTCCACCTCTTCGTAAAAAAATGGGTAGAATCAATGGTTTTACAAATTAAAAATTGATTTTGATCAATACCGGTAATGATCCGATTTATAGGGACCTTCTTTTGGAACGCCGATATAATCCGCTTGTTCGTCCGTCAATTTTGTAAGCTCAGCGCCCAAATGGTCTAAATGGAGACGGGCAACTTCTTCATCCAGTTTTTTCGGTAATACGTATACACCAATCTCCGGTGCATCTTTTGCCAGCGCAATTTGCGCCAAAACCTGGTTGGTAAATGAATTGGACATGACGAAGCTAGGATGTCCTGTGGCACAGCCCAGATTCACCAGCCGTCCTTCTGCCAATAAAAATATTTGATGTCCGTCAGGGA
>CAZBBE010000094.1:0-5422 GCA_964489755.1 uncultured bacterium
TTAGCTTGGTCACAATATGGTCACACTGCCCCGTAAATGCAGTTATTGTTATAGGGTTCCTGGGTTCGATTCCCAGGCGTTCCCGCCATTTGAAATCGTCGGTAAATGTCAATATTGTTTGCATTTACCGACTTTTAACTTCCTAAACTTTGATAATTTTAAGGCGGCTGGTAATTATGTAAATCATATAATACCAGACGAGTGCCAGGAGCACGTTTACCACAACATAGATGGGCCATTCGCCAAACAGTCTTTCGATATCCAGTGTAGGATAACTCAAATCCAGGAGATTCTGGTTAAATACTGAATTATAAACAATGATCATACAAGTATAACCAAGCATGGTTTTTAGTGCGGTCCAGCCAGCATTATTTGAAAGCAGGTACCTATTTTTAATACAGAAAATTGAAAATGCCAACGGGGCTGTATGTTTTAAAATAAACCCGACCCACGATAATGGATATGTTTCAAGGGGCGGGGAAACAGGGTTGGGCCAGATAAATAAAGTCAAAAGGTCACCAGTCCAGGCAAAATAGAAAAAAATATCAAACAATTTCTGATTGTGTTTAATTGTTAATACAAGTGCCAGTAGTGCAGTAATGTTGCATAGCCAAAATAACTGATGGGGATTATGTTGAATGTTATACCAGCCTGTTGTGAAAATAGCATATATGATACAAAGTTGAATAGGGAGTAGAATTCTTCTGTCGTTTTTCCATGCCCCAAGGAAAAGTATAATAGAAAGGATGAGGGTTATTATTGGAGGTATCAGAGAATATTCTTTTAAGTTGTTTCTAACCTTTTTTGGCTATCATCATGTCTTTATAAGGTTTTTCATTTGAAAATGAGAAATTTACCTTTATGCTCCACTTCTTTACAAAAGGGTGGGGTTACTTCAATAGCACCATCTTCTTGGTCTGCACAAACTCTCCTGCCTGTATCTGGTAGAGGTATACACCAGCACTAACAGGTTTACCCATGCTGTCTGACCCGTCCCACTGGACAGACTTGAATCCTGCGTCATGGGTGGTGTTAACCAGCTGGGTTATTTCCCTGCCAAGCATATCAAAGATTGTAAGACTTACATAGGCATCTGATGGTAGATCATACCTGAGAGTTGTGATAGGATTGAATGGGTTGGGGAAGTTCTGATGTAGAGAAAATGAATGGGGTAATCTCAGTATTTTGTCTAAAATAAAGAATTCTTCTGATGGGATCACCAATTCACCCTTACCTTCCATAGGGTAATCTTTGCCACTATCTGATGTAAGTACCCAATTCATGTGCTCACCAGCATCTACCTTGATATCATAGGCAATAGTAAGTGTTTCAGTGGTATTCAATACTTCTATCTCACCATAGTCCTTAACCAGTTTCCATCCGTCTTTAAACCGTGCGTCAAATGCACCTGCTGGAGGTTTTGGAGGCAGGCTATAGCTTAGTCTATTCTCATAGGATAATTCAATTCCAAAATACAGGTCCATTCCATTTATAGTAAGGGTATTTGTTTTCCCTTTTCGGCTGTGATTTATATTTGAAATTCTTTGTGTCGCTTCACTGTTCAGTATTATTTGTCCATCTTCAGATGCTCGAATCCAGTATCCATTTCCGGGAATGAGCACTTCCGAAGTATAATAGGTTTCAACATAACCATAGAGGGTATTAGGGACAATAATGTTTTCAGGGTCTACGGATGCATTTATGCTGAACTCTTCTGACAAGCCGGATACAAGGTTCCAGCCAGCCTTAAGGTTAATAGCAAGCTCATATACAGGGACCCCTGTTATCGTGGCTGTCCCAGTACTATCAAATCGAAGCCAGTATCCATTGCCAAGGGTCAGGGTACTGTCCACTGTATACACATCATCATAGTAAAAAAGAGTATTGTTAATTGCCTGTGGAAATACAATCTCATAACTGTTATTTTCCACGGACGAGGGCAAACCCACGATATTCCAGCCGGAATTAAACGTAACACCATGCGATATATTATTTTCATCTTGAAAAATATTGAGATTTACAGGAATTGTAGCAGAGTAAATATTAGTATGAATTACCAGCGACATGTTATGTTCACCGTAAGTTAATGCTTCAGTATTGATACTCGTCATGAATCCAAGGTCTTCTCCTGCAGATAGAGTTCCCGATAGATTTTCCAGTTGAAGGTCCACATAAAACCAGTCCGAGAAATTATATTTCATGTTGAGGCTCATTTCATTTTCCACAAAACTTTGGTTATATGCAACCAGCGAACCACGGGAACCATTATGGTCTTGTATGCCTATGGTGCCAGACGCTATCTCTCCATCCATAGTTTGGTAGTTAACTATAATTAGACCGGAACGGGTGAGAATCACCTGAAAATCGTACACACCATTATAATCACCGGGATAATGTATTACATCATTAAACCAGACGATGAAGGAATCAGGATTTTGATGATAGAATACCTGTCCCGCTCCGTTTTCATTTGAATTATTAATGGGATTCAGGTCATCCCAATAGGCAAAGACCGCTGGCCTGGGTGCATCCATATCTGGAATATTTTCATTGTTCCAACCATCGTAATCGTCACCAAACCCTATCCAACCATTTGGGCTAATGATACATTGTTCATAATCAACACCGTAAAATGGAAAAGAAAACCCTATATCGTGTGGTCCTGATGCCTGGTCGTTGTGCTCAAACTCAACGGGATTATCCTGGGGGACATCCACCCAGTTAAACTGAATATTAGTGTCCAGTCTTGAGTCAGTCCAAAAATATCCGTAATCATCCGGTCCCCCACCCGTTACTTCATATGGTGTGCCCTGAACCGGGTATTCTTTAATGACGGAATAACTTAAAAGGGACCCCGGGTCACCTGAATTTTCAATGGTCACAGTCTGCTCAACAGTTTCTCCGGGTTGAAGAATTTCTGAGATCGCAGAAGGCTCATAATATAGGTTTGGAAAAGGATTGGACTGGGGAGACATGGTGGTAATGAATAAAGACATATCATCACCCAGTGTGCGTCCGGAAACAGGATAATTATTATTGAACGTGTATTGGAGACCTTTCTCACCTGTCTTATCTTCAATACCAATGGTACAGTATCCACCATGAATAGGTGTATAACCTGAGAAACTACCAACGGATGTATTATTGAATTCTTTATACTGAAGCCTTATCTCTGAATCATTATTTGGTGGAACAGATGAATTATAAAGTATCGCCTGGAATGTATTGTCAGATCCGTTAAAATATGTATCCATATCATCCCACTGTACAATAAAAGCATCACTCTCTTCATCATAATATGTATAGATGTCTCCTCCACCGGTGGTGCGGTGATCATCCCAGAATACCGCAAGCATAGGAGAGGGACCACCAGGTCCAGGAATAGCATAATTACGGAAGGAAGCAATCTCAGTTTCTCCGAAAGAAATCCAACCATTGGAGGAGATACTTATGGATGAATAATCTTCTCCGTAGAATCTAAATGTGAACGGAAGGCTAACTGTTTTTGTAGTTTCGGTAAATTCACAGTCGCCGTAGTTTTGCCATCCTGGGGGATCACAATCCTCGTCACTATTACAAATCATATCTTCCTCTTCACTACAGTATCCTCTTCCATTTCCTGGATCATGAATATTCAGATCATCACCAATATCTGATATTTCAATCCAGTTGTAGCTTGGTGCTATTTCATATTCATCCTGTGAATCATAAATATAATATCCATAACTGTCAGGTCCGGTAGGTTCCTCAATCGTAATTTCACCCATGCTTAAAATGATAGGTAATGTAAGCTGAAACTCATCATTTCCACTGAGGGAGAGTTCCATTTGGATTTCTGTACCGCCAATAAGGTCTTCTGATGGTAGAATAGTGAATGGAAGATTAGATGTAACAGAATATCCCGGATCGATAGAGCTCCACTGGGAGATATTAATTAAAACCTGAACAAGGGGGCTGGTGGATTGTAATACTCCTGTCAAACTGTCCACGGTGGAGATTCTTCCCATATTGATGAGATCAATATTGATCTCATTTATAATTCCCGGCTCAATGATATCGTAGGAACCTGAAGTGTCCATGACATTGATGAGTGTACCCCTAATATCCAGGTCAAGCACAGCAGTCCATTGAGCTGATGAACTATCTGTAATTGTGATCTTCAATCCGCAGTCTTCACCATCCTGAATGGATGACGAAAGGTCCATACTAAAATCTGTACCGTATATTTCTTCACCCGGTTCGATAGCTCCGTAAAATGAGGTGTCACTTCCGATCGAGATGTTTGGGTTAGTGCTTTCCAGTAATGCTGATACCTCAAAAGCTGAGTTTGTACCGTAATTCATTAGAGGAACGGAAAAATATAATGTTTCTCCCGGGTTTGGTTCATCATCTCCATTTGCAAAAATAATATCCTCAGGATTTTCACAGTTAATAGATACATCTCCAGAGATAATATTTATGGTACCCTCTACAGGTTTATAATTCTTCTTGATTGTTGTGATATTCAAAATACCATCATTATTGTAATCAAAAGTAAACCTCAAAAAACCATCCGCATCTGTCAAACGAGTTTGAAATATTTCATCGCTATTCTTAATGAGGGTTACCCTGGCGTTTTCTAATGGTAAACCGTTTTCAGTTTGCACCGTTACATCAAGGTACTTTGTCCCGAAAGATATCTCAGTAAGAAAGTTTAGTGTCATTATTTGAGGGGTGTCCGTCCATAAATGGGTAGCCGGGTCACCCATAAGGCTGTTCCACTGTGAAAAAGCAGATATCCAGTTATAGGGATTTGTGGGATACGTATTCAGCATCTCCAGTTTTCCATTTACCAGTGCCTGTCCTGCTGTTTGGAGATTTTTATTAAAAAGACCGCTAACCATACCCATACAAATAATATTGTTGAAGATGGTATGTGTGTTACCCGTGGCTGTGCCCACAGCGGCTATTCCTCCTTTAGGGTTTGAAACAGAACCTGCACGGAGGAAGGCTTCTGCAAGGCTAGTATTATCCTCTGCAAATCCACCGGTATTGCATGTCAATATAGAGGCAAACGGAAGCATGTGCCCATTGTTTGAATAGTTTATGCTGTTATTATCAAATCCACTGGCACCGTTGAATCCACGGTATTGAAAAAAAAGAACGCCCTCTTCCAGTTGATCTTCCATCCAGTTATCAAACCCTGACCCTGATGTTTTTATCCTTATATCTTCAAAACCATACTGATCAAGGACCTGCTCCACATATTGAGTGGTAATGATAGTGGACTGACCAGACACTCTGGCATCCGCGATAAGGGCAGCCCTCTCATAATACCCCGCAATATCATTCAGGTAGACAGCTGTTTCATAACTAATAATTTTATTAGAAATCACATTCATTTCATCGGATGACCTGATAGATATCCTGCCTACAATAACTT
>CAZBBE010000095.1:0-5374 GCA_964489755.1 uncultured bacterium
CATGCTTACAACACAGGCATTTAATGCTCTTCTGCGGACTTTGGAAGAACCTCCTCCACACGGAAAATTTATTTTAGCGACCACGGATATTCAAAAAGTCCCAATGACAATTATTTCACGTTGTCAGCGATTTGATTTTTACCGCCTGTCATCTAAGACAATTTTAGACCAAATGATTAAAATTTTACAATCAGAATCCATTCAGGCTGATAAAGAATCATTACAAGCTATAGCTGTAAAGTCAACCGGAAGTATGAGGGATGCATTGAGCACCTTGGAACAGGTAATTGCTTATTCTGAAGATAAGATTAGATACAAAAATACGGTAAAGGTATTAGGGCTCATACCTGTTGAAATCTATTTTCGTATCATGAAATATTTGAATAAAAAGGATACTAATTCTATGGTTAATGAATTGAAAGAAATTCAGACGTCAGGTACTCCTCCCTCAGATTTTATAAATGGACTAGATGAACACATTAGAAATTTACTGATTGCATCTCAGAAAGGTGGAATCAATCTTTTGGAAGTGAATGAAGAGTTGAAAAATCAATACCAAACTGAAACGAAAGATTGGGATATACGGGATTTACTCAGAATTTCAGACATTTTGGAAGATTTATCTGTTCAATTAAAACAGGCTTCCCAACCTGATATATTAATAGAAATGACATTTTTTAAATTATTGGAAATGGATTCTTCACTTCATCTGGATGAACTTATTCAAAGGATTAATAGTTCAGATTTATCCGGGAATCAAAAAAAAATAAGTACAGAAATAGTAAAGGAAAAAACAAATACTGCTAAGCCTACTTATGAAGTTGAAGAACCTGAAAAAATGGAAACTTCTTCAAATATAAAAGTGAAACATGAGATATCAGAACCAGAATCTCCATCGGTTTTGATTGAAGGACAAACAGAAAAATCAAAAGTTGATGAGAACCAAAATTACGAAGAAATTTCTGATTCAGAGTCGGCTGAAGAAACAACAAAACCAGAGCCAAATGGTCAGGGTGAGTTAACCTTGGAATTTATCCAATCAAAATGGACTGATTTTATTCATTATGTATCTTCCCATAAGCCATCGGTGGGAACAATTTTAGAAAGTTGTATGGCACAAAATATTGATAAAAAAGAATTACATGTTTCACTGTTTGAACAGCCAAAATTTAATTTTTCTGTATTGGAGCGTAATAAACGCTGGATTTCTCACTCATTGGAACAAATAATCTCCCATCCAGTAAGTATAAAATTTATCTTTGAAGAAAAGCAAAATAAATCGGGAAATAATACGAAAAATAAATCTAACAAGAATTTACTTCAGAAAAATGGAAAAGCGATCATTTCACAAATTATAGATGTATTTGATGGAGAAATAATTAATTAGGAGAACACATGTTTAATAAAGGCAATATGTCCACCATGTTGAAACAGGCAAGAGAAATTCAAAAAAGGATTGAAGAGGTTCAATCTGATCTGGAAAAAATTACGATAAATGCTGAATCTGGAGGTGGTTTGATCACTGTAATGATAAATGGGAAACAGGAGATTTTAGAGCTTAATATATCACAGGAAGCCATGGAAGAAGATAAAGAGCTTCTTGAAGATTTGATCATATCAGCTATAAATAAAGCACTCAGTGAATCGCAGGAAGAAATGCAAACAAGAATGAACTCCGTTACTGGTGGTATGCTGGGAGGATTAAAAATACCGGGGATGTAGCCATGAACGGATTTCCTAAATCAGTCGAGAACCTCATCTCAGAATTTACAAAATTTCCCGGGATTGGTAAGAAAACCGCTCAGAGATTAGCATTTCATATTTTATCATCTGCCACGGAAGAGGCAGCCAGGTTAGCATCTTCCATTGTTGATGTGAAAACTTTAGTGGAAGCCTGTACGGTTTGCGGAGGTATATCTGATGAAGACTTATGTAAAATATGTAAAAATAATAAACGGGATCATTCAGTCATTTGCGTCGTGGAACGTCCGGAAGACATATTTGCATTTGAACGGACAAATACTTTTATGGGTGTGTACCATGTTTTAGATGGTCTCCTCTCTCCGTTGGATGGAATTGGACCGGAAAAATTAAATATTCAGACTCTCAATAACCGTTTGGAAACAGGAATGGAAATTATTTTAGCAACAAGTGCCAGTCTTGAAGGAGATGCTACAGCGCTTTATTTACAAAAAATATTTCAGGATAAAAAAGTGAAAATAACCCGCTTGGCTCGTGGTCTTCCGGTAGGTGGTGAATTGGAATATACAGATGAAGCCACATTATTAAGAGCACTGGAAGGGAGAACAACATTTTAAATCTTCCAAACATTCTTACACTCACCCGGATTTTATTGACGCCGGTATTTATTCTATTATTGTTTGTAGAAATTCCTTATGCTAACCTATTTGCATTACTCATTTTTATCATTGCATCTATTACTGATGCGTATGACGGTTATTTTGCCCGAAAACACAAAATGGTTACTCCTGAAGGAATGTTTCTAGATCCATTAGCAGATAAAATCCTGGTTTCATCAGCTTTCATTTCTTTTGCAATATTAGGAATTGTAGAATACTGGATGATAATTTTAATTCTTTTCAGAGATTTGTTTGTTACCGGTTTACGTATGGCAATGGTTCGAAAAGGGTTAAGTATGGTAACCAGTAATATTGCCAAAGCAAAAACGGCGATTCAAATTGGTATAATCATTTTTATACTCCTGTTTTTGGGATTGAGAGGACTTCCTGTTACGGAAATAAAATGGTTGTCGGAATTTATTTCATGGAAAGAAGTGATTTATTATCTGATGTTAGGTGTGACTTTATTTACTTCTATTACGGGGTTCAGTTATCTCTATGATAATCGTTTGACCATAAAACAATTTTTAAATTGAGGCACTCCTGACGGGTCTTGCCATTGCCCGGTTAATCAGTTCGGTTGGATATATCGGACGAGTACCACTTGCTCCGGGAACAGCAGGAAGTTTTGCAGCATTTTGTGCATGGTATATCATTTTTCCCGATTTAAAAACTCCTTATTTTATTTTTCTCACCTTAATTATTTTTTTTATTGGTGTATATGTATCAATGTTAACCGAAAATCAACTTGCTGTCCATGATCCGGGTGAAATTGTTATAGACGAATGGGTTGGTCAGTGGATTTCGCTTTGGTGGCTTGAACCATCTTTTTTCTGGGGCTTATTTGCTTTTGTTATTTTCAGAATATTTGATATATGGAAACCATGGCCTGCGAATAAACTGGATTTAATTACTCAAGGCTGGGGAGTGATGTTGGATGATGTAGCTGCTGGGCTATACGCTTTATGTGTTATACAAATTATAAAATGGAGTTTGGGATGAAAGTCGTCATTATTTCCATAGGTAATGAACTTTTATCAGGTTTTACTATTAATTCAAATTCTGCCTGGATGGGCCAGAAATTATTAAAATCAGGAATCATCGTTTCGAATCAAATTACGGTGGGGGATAATTATGAACAAATTCAATTGGTTCTGGACCAATGTATTTCAACCGGTGATGTGATCCTAATGACGGGAGGTTTAGGTCCGACCCATGACGATATTACACCATCAGTCTTATATAATTATTTTAAAGATAAACCTGAATTTGATACAGATTATTGGGAAAAAATCGAAAACTATTTTAAACTACGCAATCTGTCTGTACCGGTAATAAATAAAAATCAGGCATTGAAATCAACTATAGGAAAAATGATCCCCAATCCATTAGGTTCAGCAAGGGGGCTTCATTATAGCGTAAATAATACTTCAGTTTATGCAATGCCAGGAGTTCCCGATGAGATGAAATCAATGATGAACCGATATGTCATCCCCCGTATATTAAAAGGAAAAAAAATAGCACTTCATGTAAAAACTTTAAGAACAATGGGTAAAGGAGAATCTTCAATAGCTGAACAAATTCAACCACTTATTGAGCCTTACTCTGATTCCTGTTCCATTGCTTATTTACCTCAGATTGCCGGTGTAGATATTCGAGTTTCAAGTTCAGATAATAAACAATTGGAGGAACTGAAGAAAAAACTAAAAAAGGAATTAGGGATTAGTCTTTACGGAGAGGACGATGATTCTCTAGAAAGTATTACCGGACAATTGTTATCCGAAGAAAATATGACGGTAGCCGTTGCTGAATCCTGTACAGGGGGATTACTCAATTATCATTTTACTTCTGCGTCCGGAAGTTCTAAATATATGAGGGGAGGAATAGTTGCTTATAGTAATGAAATCAAAAGAGATATTCTTGGGGTACAGGAAAAAACTTTAGCTAAATTCGGTGCTGTGAGTAAAGAATCAGCATTAGAATTGGCACAGGGGATCAGACAGAAATTTTCTTCCACAATAGGAATTAGTGTAACCGGAATTTCTGGCCCTACTGGAGGAACACCTGAAAAACCTGTAGGGTTAGTGTTCATCGGATACTCAAAAAAGAATTGTGATTTTGTAAAGAAATATATATTTCATGGTGACAGAAAAGCCATTAATTTTAGAACAACAAAAGTAGCTATTGATATCGTTCGGAGGGAGTTGATTCATGAGTAACCATTTACTCCGAACGTTTATTTCTGTAACTGTCCCGAAAGAAATTTTATCCCTTCAGGAGATGCTGAAAACAACGGTAGATTTCAAAGGTAAAAACCTAAAATGGGTCAAATCCGGGCAAATACATCTCACATTGAAATTCATCGGTTTTACACCACCGGATGCGGTGGATGAAATGAACGGTATATTGAGTGAAGTGGTTAAAAGACATGCATGGATGGAATTAATTGTTACTGGGACCGGATGTTTTCCAGTTCCTAATCGACCAAGAGTCCTGTGGCTGGGAATGGCTGGAGGGATAAATGAATTGAATAATTTTGTATCTGATATTAATGTATCTCTGGAAAAACTCGGTTTTCCTATTGAAGAAAAAGAATTTATCCCACACATAACTATTGGAAGAGTATCCTACCCGCCAAAATCTACACCGGACATTTCTACTTTTTTACAATCAAAGTTTGAATCGATTTCCATGTCAATAACAAGGATTCGATTCATGTGCAGTGAGTTATTTCCAAATGGACCTATTTACAGCATTTTGGGAACGCATTTTTTAACAACAAAAGGGGAAAAGCAGTAACCCATGAAAAGTAATAATCAAAAAGGTAAAGCATTAAATATGGCGATTAATCAGATAGACAAGCAATTTGGCAAAGGATCCATTATGCGGTTAGGAGAACAAAAACCTTTGGATGCTAGTAATTCCATTTCAACCGGTGCACTCTCCCTTGATATAGCGCTGGGAGTGGGTGGAGTACCCAAAGGAAGAATTATTGAGATTTATGGTCCTGAGAG
>CAZBBE010000096.1:0-5372 GCA_964489755.1 uncultured bacterium
CCGGTTCCGGATAGATGAGTGTGGCTGAAACCTAAAATTGTGGAGTTAGAGGAATGATAGCCGGAGCAATTTTCCCAGCCGCCATCTCTGGTGTCCGGAGAAAGTTGAACCATTCCAAAAGGCATCGCAGCTCCGGGGAATGTATGTCCGGTCCCATCGGTTCCGATGAAGGGATCTGCATAGTCTGTTACTGCAGATTTGGGTGAACAGGAAATTAATAAGAATAAAAGAAGAAAGGGTATTCTCTTTAGGAAAATTCTATTCAATAATGTCTGCAATGGATATGATATTTAGTTTTGGTCTGGGAGTTTTTATCTTGATTCCAGGAGTAAAAATTACAGTTTTTTCAACACCGGGGCGGAGATTGAAATAATTATCAGACCATTTTCCCATGGCTTTGTCAAATGATAAATATACATCTTTCGCAAGAGTTGAAGCAGTCAAGGAAACTATCCATTTATTTTGATGTTTTTTTATTCTGGTGGAGAATTTTGGTGTTTTCAATTTCAAGTTTTTCGGATCAACAAAATAAAAAATATTCTCCGTTAATGTTGAATCTTCAGTTTCCAGATAAGTGAAGAGATATACATTGTTTTTTTTCTGCCCACAGAGAACTTCTTCTATGGATTCGTTATAGACTTTGGTTGAACTATTTGATGGAATATTTCCTTGAATATCCGTGGAGAATATCCGCAGCCCATCCAACGTAAAAACATCTAGGAATAACGTCCCAGAAATTTTATCCAATTTATCATTTACAACAGTAACCGTTAGGGTGGAACCATCCACATCCGGTGAAATCAAAACTGGGGCAAAGGCTTTTTTCACATAATAGTGTGCAGCCTTCCAGTTCCCAAAATAATCAACAGAGGACCAGGAAACAGTGGGCCAGACATCATCAAGTTGCCAGTAAAGTGAGCCCATAGTGTATGGTCTATTTCTGCGATGAGAGTGAATGGCGTTTGTCAATCCAAGGGCCTGAGTCAATTGGCTCAAATAAATAAAATCTGCGAGGTTTTCAGGAGAGGGAAAATACTTGGTGATGTAGTATTCCATCATATCAAATCCAGTAAAATTTTTAGTGATCCACGGCATTTTCGACCGCTGCCGGAAATTCAAGGCTTTGGTTTTCAGCGTCCAATTTGTGGTGGTTGAATCAAATTTTTTGATTGTTAGCATTTCCGGGAGAGATTGGAGACCATATTCACTGATGAAACGCCCTGCATTTTCTTTATACCGCCGGAAAGGCATTTGCCCGAACCAGACACCCCACTCATGCTGATCTCCAGTGTTAGGATTTTGAAGCTTTCCAAATCCTGAGGAAGCGGAGGATGACCAGTAAAATTTTCCGGGATCCAATGAATCTACCACATGAGGGAGCAGTTTATGAAATATATGATCATATGTTTTCCATACGGCAATGGAATCTTTTCCATGTAGTGAATATGTATCCTGCCAATTCCATTCCCTCCACCCTGTCAGACTTTCGTTATTACCACACCACAGCGCAAGAGAAGGATGATTCCTCAAACGTTTTACATTTGATTCTGCTTCATTTTTGATATTTTGAATGTGTTGATTCCCTCCCGGAACCATACAGCAGGCAAACATAAAATCCTGCCAGATAAGAATTCCGTTTTTGTCACACAGATCGTAAAATTCATCATTTTCATAAACAGCGCCACCCCAAACACGAAGCATGTTCATGTTTGCTTCTACAGCATTTTGTATTACCTGTTCATAGCGGTTTGCTGCCCGAACATTGAAAAAATCACCAGGAATATAATTTGCTCCTTTCATAAAAATAGGTATATCATTTATCTGGATATAAAAACTTGATCCAAGTGAGTCTGGTGTCTGAATCACATCAATTTTTCGCACACCAATTTTTTCATTTTCCCTATCAAGTATCTGATTGGACTCTGTAAGGATAATTTCAACATCATACATCTTTTGATTTCCGGAACCTCTGGGCCACCATAAAATGGGATTTTTTATACTCCGGTTGATTTTTAAATTGTTATTACCCTGTTTCAAAGATGCTCTATGACTGGTTGTTTTATTAGCCATTCTGATAGTCAACTCAGCATCAATTTCATTAGTAGATTCAGCAGAAAGTTCAATGGAATAGTCAGCAGAACTTTTTGAAAGTGACTCCAGGTGAAAATAAACATCTCTGAATTTGGCCCCGCTCCAGGCTCTAAGACTAATTGGTCTCCAAATCCCTGAAGTTACCAACCGTGGGCCCCAGTCCCATCCGTAATGATATTGAGCTTTTCGAGTAAAAATGGAGGTTTGCTGTCCCACAGGTTTTGATTCATTGGATGCGGGAATAAAACGGGGATTCGCATCTAGTTTTTCCTGACCACGAATAACAGGAGAATGGAAATAAACTCGAAGATTATTTTTCCCAAATCTCAGATACTTTTTTACATTCACCGACCAGGGAATAAACATATTATCTGCTTGAAGTATCAGAGAATCATTTAGAAAAATTTCAGCATAAGTATCTAAGCCTTCAAAAGTTATTTCAATTTTATCATGACCAAGGGATTCCTGATTTATATGGAATTCGGCAGCATATTCCCAGTCTTCATTTTCAACCCACTGCACATTAAATTCATTTGTCCCGATAAACGGATTGGGAATCAATCCATTTGTCATTAAATCAGTATGAACATTACCCGGCACTTCTGCGGGGTACCATATTTTGGTTCCTGCTTGACGAAACGTCCAATTTTCTAGTGAAATTAATTGTGCATTAGAATCCTTTTTAATACAACTAAAAAACAGCAATAATCCTAAAAGGATAAATTGTGTAGGCAACAGTTTATTCAATTGGTTTATTCCTAAGTTTGGTAAAGGTAGAATCATATTCTGACGCCATGATTCCCCAGTCATATACAGCAGCGTTATTTTTAAGGGTGTTTTTTCTTATTGATTGAACTTGGTTCAGTGCCAATACGGTTTTTTCGTATAGTTCTTCCTCATCCCGATAGAGATATTTGGATGGGAATAGTTCAGGATAAGTGAGTTTCTCTGGTAGAATCGGGTGACAACCGCAATATACCGCTTCCATAATGCTGGCACCAAAAAAATCCTGGATACTCGTTACCGGAAGTATATCGGATTTCCAGAGCCAATGAGCATATTCCTTAAATGATTCTTCATAACCGACATGAAGAATTTTATCGCCAAGTATTTTTATATTTTCCTGAAATTCATGAGGTGATTCAGAAAAATTTTCACCCAGAATTACCAGTTTAAATTCAAGATCGTTTTCTACTAATGTATTAAGAAGTCTGAAAAACCCTTTTGGGTTTTTATCATACTCCCAGCGGTGATTCCATAAAATGATTGGAGTATCTTTTTTTTTTGATGGATAATCATCAAATCGTTTGAGGTCCAATCCAAGGTGAAGGACAGAGCTTTTTAATTCAATTTCTTTAACAGAATCCAACTCATTATAATCGGGGAAATGCTTCAATAAGCTGGGTAATTCGGATAGGAAGGATGTACGGTGATATTCAGAATTAAAAAAAACACGGTCAGCAGTTAAAGCGGAAGTAAAATTGATAAATCCATAATGTTTATCCCTTTTTTCTAAAATATCTCGGTCATCAGGAGACCATGGATAGGAAAGCTGGTTTTCATGAAAATAAACGGCGGTGGAGATGTGGGATGTCCATTTTCGGGTTAGTGATAAAAATGTTGTCAGGTCCAACATATCAGAAGCTAAGATGATTTCAAAGGAATCTTCCAGCTTCGCAAACTCTTTAGATAAGGTAACCGAACCTCCATGCATTCGCCATTTCCAGAATCTCCCGGGAAGAGACAGGATGGTTATATCATGGTTACTGTGTTTTTTATACCCTTCAGCCCACGAACGGTGAGAACCAGTAAAATAGGGTTCCAAGAGGAGGATGTTCACGGGAATATAACCTACCGAAAGTATATCATTTATTTTTGAAATGCGTTAGGATGACAGAGCAGATATTGAACTGTAATTGAACAGGCTGTTGTCTATTCATTAACAATGATGATTCCGGATTGATTTGCCCGAACCCAGTAGCTTTCACCGGGGATTAATTGAGAGGCTTCAATATAACCGTTTTCAAAACCGTAAAATGTTCCTTGAACGATGATATTATTTGGATCATAAATGTTGTTTACATCAATGGGTTGGTTTATCCCAGAGATGAGATTCCAACCCTGTGACAGTGAAATTGTTAATTCAAAGATTTGGTTTCCTGTTACAATCACAGTACCATTAGATGGAAATCGAAGCCAGTATCCTGTCCCCAGATTTAAATTTTCTTCTGAATTATATCCACCATCAAATGAATAAAGTGTTCCTTCAATCGCTTCAGGGAACAGGATTTGATAGGATGAATTGTTTACTTCCAGCGGTAATCCAACTAGATTCCAATCCGAATGAATGGTGTAGGTAACAGTTCCAGAAGGAGGTGAATTTTCACAAACTTCATAACATTCATCCATTGAATCGAAAAAAGTATTTGAATAATCAATTCCGTCTACTACCCAGTCACAACCCGAAATATCCTCACAATGGTCGGTGATCCATCCAACACCTATGAACATATCGCAGTCCCCAAAATCAATTCCATTAAGGTCAACACATCCGGTTTGTGAGTTACAATCCAGCCATTCTCCATCCAGATAAAAGTCTGCCCAGCAGCCTTCACAATAATTGGGAATGCATTCCGCTTCAGAAAATTCAGGGCAGAATTCTATGGTACAAGGGTCAGCAAAACACTCAACAGGGAACTCACATTCATCTGAAATTTCAATGGTGGTTATATCAATTGCCCCGCATTCAACACACCACACATCCGGGCCTTCAAGTTCAACAAACCTGTTGGTATAGGGAGCCAGCATGTCAATGTTTTCCAAATGAGTCACCCAGGTTAAAAATTCGCCGTATTCGTCTTCAAGGTAGTATATGGAACATTCATCCATGCACCATGATTGTTCGGCATAGCGGACATAGCCGGTTATGGAAAAAACAGGCGTGATAATTAGAAGGATGAAAAATAAAATAGAAATAGATCTCATTTTATTACTCTTTGCCAATAATAAATGAACATAAAACTAGGACCATATAGCTTTAACATAATAATTAATTTTCCATTTATATAAGTAAACCTGAAAAAAGTGTGATATAACAGTTTAGTTTTTAATCAAAAAAGGGCAATTTATGGCATTTCCACCCCTACAATATTCTGCTTCATTTCCAGTTATATTGTGTAATTTTACTGTCGTTTTATAGAGAATAAACAGTTTTTTATAACCTGTTTAAGGGCCCTTAGCTCAGTGGTTAGAGCAGCGGACTCATAATCCGTTGGTCCGGG
>CAZBBE010000097.1:0-5289 GCA_964489755.1 uncultured bacterium
TTTATTCAAAGAATGGGTAACAAGGGCACAATTACACTGCATCCATAATGGCAATGTTTTTCTCCTTGTGAAAAATATTTAATAGTGGGAATTTTACGTATGGGAAGAAAAAGAGTAAAAGTTCTTTTTATCTGCACCGGGAATTCCTGCCGGTCTCAAATAGCAGAAGGTCTTCTTCGGTCCATGGCTGGAAATCAATATGATGTATTTAGTGCAGGTTCCCACCCCAGCCGTGTCAATCCTGTGGCTATTGAAATAATGAAAGAGGCGGGGATTGATATTTCCAATCACACATCGGACCCTATTGATGATTATCTAAATTTGGGAATTGATGTGGTTATTACGGTGTGTGATTCTGCACAGAAAATTTGTCCCGTATTTCCAGGAAATGCAACACATATTCATTGGAGCATTGAAGATCCGTTTCAGGATTGGACTTTTGAAAACAGCCAGCTGGATTCATTTCGGAATACACGTGATATTATCAGAAATAAAATTGATGGTTTTATTCAAAAGCAAAATTGAAATGTAACCTCAAAAGATTTTCCACAGGTTACATCTGGCAGGATATACAAACTGTTGGTCTAACCAACCAATATTAAAGTCCGTAACCGATACGCAGATTCAAACTTCCAAAATGGTCCTGTTCCGGGACAACATCTTTTGCAAATGTATGGCGGTAAAAAAGAAAAGTATCTAAAAACAACACATTGAATTGTAATCCTGTTTGAATATGAAAGCCTGTTGCATCAATTGCATGATCTTTTAAATAGGTGACCAAATTATCGCCAAGTGTACCAGTATTTCCGTTAGCCAGGTCACCATCCAGCAAATCCGTTACCATATCTACATCCGGCGATGGGGCGGTCTTGTGGGTATTGAATCCCCCTCCTGCATGAAGTTCTGCCCCTGCTAAGAAGGGAATAGCTAAGCCAAACACTTTTTTTCTCAATGTGAGAAACACGTCTGTACTGGTCCAAGCAAAAGAAATGGGATCTATTTCTCCAGCTAAGTTTTTGAATTTAATATCATAAGTATTCCCCTTGATATTTGCATCGACTTCTATATCGATAAAAGGAATGGCATCAATATATAAATACCCTCCTAACGAATATGCTCCATCAAAACTTCCGTTTGTTAAAGTAACATTGTCAATTTCAGTAGGAGGCATTGATTCAGCCACGCTGAATATGCTTTGTCCCACTTGCAGACCAAGCCCGCCAATTCCGAAAATGTATGTAAAGGGAATTAATACTGAAATTAATAATAACATGGATAAAACTCGTTTCATGAACAAAGCTCCTCAATTAGATTGTAAAATAATACGCAATCAAAAATTAACCATGATATGAATTCTCTTCACAGAAATATTCCCATCATGGAACTAAATCACACACAGTACGTTTTTACGGAAAAAATGGGGAAATAATGAATAAATTATTGTTTATACTTTTTTCTGTTGGTATGGTTTTTTCAGGTGAAAAAACAAAAAATATTACCACAATTATTAAAACAGATGGAGAAACCAATCATCAAACTCGTGTTGAGGCAAATATAGATAATAATGTGTTGAAGCTCACCATTGAAAAGGATGGTGAGATAAGCACCTATGAAGTAGACTTGAAAGATGTGATAGAATTGGACGTTATCAGAGATTTAGTGGAGGATCTGGACAATGATATTCATTTAGATTCAATTTTTAAAAATGCTCATAATCCAAGAACTTTTGGGGGTAATACATTTCTCGGGGTTCACTGTGAAGATATTTCAGACCAACTACGGGACTATTTTAAAGTAAAATCCAATAGTGGTGTTCTGATTTCTGAAGTTGTGGAGGACAGCCCGGCAGAAACATCAGAATTAAAGGCAGGCGATATCATTATTGCATTTAATGATAAAGAAATTTGGGATTCGTTTGACCTCACTCGCACAGTAAAAGAATATAAACCTGAAGATAAAGTGGTAATTAAAGTTGTAAGAAAAGGGCGCGCTAAAAAAATAAATGTTATACTGGGTGAGCGTGATGAATTATTTGGGGTTGGTTTCAATGGTGTCTTCGATTCCAATTATTTCAAAAAAACGGGCGTAAAAAAGTTTTATAACAAACTTTTTGAGGACGATGAAGATTTTATCTTTGATGATGACGAACTAAAAAAAAACATAAAGGAATTAAGAGAGGAAATGAGAACTTTAAGAGAAGAATTGGAAAAATTGAAGGGAAAATATAAATAAATCAGCTTACTTATTTAATCCACTTAAGAAAACAGGTTTTAAAACCTGTTTTTTTTATTCTGCAATTGAGACAATTGCTGTTTGGTAAATAAATTGGAGTGCCTCAATGACCTCCTTCTTAAAAAGAATCGTTCTTTCTTTCTATTTTTTCACTTGTCTAAAATGTGAAATTATTTGGCCTACAAATACCGGAAGAAAACTATCATCAAATTTCGGTGAATTCAGGGATGATCATTTTCACATGGGAATTGATATTAAAACCAACGGAAAAGAAGGATACGAAGTTTATGCAATTGAAGATGGTTTTATTTCCCGTATGGTCACGAATTATACCGGCTATGGAAAAGCGCTCTACATGAAAATTAAATCAGAAAAGACCGCCGTCTATTGTCACCTGAGTAAATTTTCTTCAGAATTGGAAAAGGAACTTATTTACCGGCAATCAAAGGATAATGCTTACCATGTAAACACGTATTTTGATAGTACCAATTTTCCTTTTAAAAAGGGTGATATCATTGGTTATACCGGAAACACCGGAGCCTCATTTGGACCACATCTTCATTTTGAACTACGGAGCCCGAAGGGTAACACCTTGAATCCTCTGAGACAGGGAATTTTCATTTCCGATACTATTCCTCCTGTTTTAAAAGGGCTGACTGTGTTCCCGCTCACACAGGAAACACTCATAAATGGTTTCCCTTTGCCAATGGAATTTTCAATGATTCGCAACCGAAACAATTTATATTCAATTTCGGACACAATTCATTGTACCAGAGGCAGGGTAGGGATTGCTGTCAGTGTTGAGGACAAAATCCAACAAAATTCAAATATATATCAATTCTATAAAGCAGAAATGTTTGTTGATGATTCTCTGGTTTTTGATTTTACTTATGATTCCATAAGTTTTTTTCAAACAGCACAGATGAAATTAATTGAAAATCGTGAATTTGGAAAAGCAGAGGGTCTATCTTATCATAAATTGTTTCTGAAAGAAAATTCACTCTTTCTTCCCAATAATGAGTTATCCGGACAAATTCTTCTGTCACCCGGAGTTCATATTCTCCATCTTTCCATAACGGATGCCTCCGGTAATGTTTCAATTGTGAACGGAAAGATTTTTTGTGAACTTTTCAATAGAAAAACCCAGCAAAAACCTCGATTCTGGTTAAGGCGGAAATCTTGGCAAACCAAATCATTTTTCGATTCAGATTTACAAATTCTTAACAGTGAAAACGGAGTGTTCATTGAATTTCAGAACTCAGGAAATCTGTCCACTGTTTATGGCGGCTTACTTATGAATAATAAAAAACCGTTTGATTTTGGTTTCTTTCACACTCCTCCCCAAACATATTATAGTCCTTTAATCCCGTTTGAAGAGTTTAAAAACATCAACAGTATTTCGGTTTTAACAAAAGAAAAACTCGTTGAATTCCCAATCAATTCGATGGTTGTCTATCCGAATTCTCAATCCATAATTAGATCAAAAGATAGTACGGTAGTAATCCGATTCACCGAATCAACACTGTTTGATACTGCATTAATTTGGGTTGAAAATAATCGTTTTTTCCTGAAGGAGTCAATAAAACCGTTGGCAAATATTTATAATATAGAACCCGTTAGTCTTCCATTAAAAAATCCTGCATTTCTCACATTCAGCCTAAATCAAAAGCAAAGATCAATGAGTGGATTAGGAATTTATAAGTTAAATAATAAGCAAGATGAATGGGAGTTTCAGGCTCTTCAACAAAAAAACTTTAATAAAATCACCGTGGAATTATCAGATTTAGGAGCGGTTACACTTTTACAGGATACAATTCCTCCAGAGATGGTTAATATTTTTCCTTCTCCATCAGAATCATATACATCCGGTGAGATACATTCAATTGAATGTATCTTGAAAGATAATCTTTCAGGAATTGAACCTACTGAAGAAACATTAAAAATAATATTGAACGAGAAAAAGATTTTTTGCGCTTACCAACCTGTAAAAAGAAAATTGTCATATTCTTTTGTAAACCCGTTGCCCCCCGGAGATTACACCATTTTTATTTTTGCACAAGATTATGCTGGGAATAAAATGGAAAAAACAATAAAATTTAATGTAAATTGAATCACCAATTCATTAATGAATGCTGTTCATAAAATCCTTTTCAGTTTTTAATAATTAATCAGATTAAATTGACCTGTGTTTTTTCCTTATAAGGATGACAATCCCCGAATTCTTGTTCCGTATGTCACCTATACCATTTTAGGAATTAATGTTTTCGTTTTTCTTTCTCAGACTGGATTAGGAGTTTCTGACGTTGTTGCAGAAAGAACATTCATTTATGCTTTCGGTCTCATTCCCGCACAATTCTCCATTTTAAATATCTTCACATCCATGTTCATTCACGGTGGAATAGCACATATTGCCGGTAATATGTGGTTTCTATGGATCTTCGGAGACAATGTGGAGAGCGCTCTTGGTCATGTCCGTTATCTAATATTTTACCTGTTGTGCGGAACGGCAGCAGCCTTGAGTCAGGTGGTTTTAAATGCAGCATCTCAGATTCCCATGGTAGGCGCCAGCGGCGCTATCGCCGGAGTTTTAGGCGCATATATGATGATGTACCCAAAAGCACGGGTACATGTTTTTATCATTTTTATCTTTATCACTACCGTTCGGATTCCAGCACAAATCGTACTGGGTATATGGTTTTTTATGCAACTAAGCAATGGATTAGGGACACTTGGGTTGGATACTACCGGAGGAGTGGCCTGGTTTGCTCATGTTGGGGGATTTATTGCGGGTGTCGGCGGACAAAAATTATTTAGAACGTTTCGTGTTGTGTAAATCATGAATCAAGAGAAACTCATACGAATTGCAAAAAAGATGCGTGAAAAATCATACGCTCCTTTTTCTAAATACACAGTAGGGGCTTCGGTCGAAACGGAGGATGGTACCATAATTGGTGGCTGTAATGTAGAATCCGCCAGTTATGGATTAACCTGCTGTGCTGAGCGGATTGCACTGTACAACGCCGTGTCTCAAGGATTTTTAAAATTCAAAGCAATAGC
>CAZBBE010000098.1:0-5266 GCA_964489755.1 uncultured bacterium
AACTTTTTCTAAATATGCAGAAAGAGTTTGGCTCTTTTGATTCATTCATATGGCAATTTACAGATGGAAAAACCATAATAAATAAATGGGAAACAGAAGATGATACCCCCGTATCAACAGTAGAATCAGATATCATGAGTAAAGAATTAAGAAAACGGGGATTCAAATTTATTGGAACCACCATCTGTTATGCTTTTATGCAAGCGGCAGGAATGATAAATGATCATCTGATATCCTGTTTTCGCCATGATGATCTTGGATAATTTGTTGATTAAATATATTTGGATGTAACTGTTGATGGCACCTAAAATTCTACAGGTTATTTTACTACTTTTCAACTGATCCTAACATGGAAGCCTGTGAAAATCGGACATAGTTTCCACTAATGTTACTGCTTAGGAACTTTCATCATGCCATAGCCCCAGAAAATTGGGGTGAGCATGTAGAAGAATTCTGTCGGGGCGGAAGTCAGGATACCTGAGAATTTTCGTTTCAAATAAACCTACGGGAAAAAGGTTGGGTTCAGGTAACGTCTTTAAATCTTTCCTTTTACCGCGTGTAAAAAACAAGGAGTTAATGTGAAAAAATGCATCCTAATATCCCTTATTATTATGGGATGTGAAGACGTAAAACATGAATCAATCGATGAAAATCAATTGATCTTTGTAGCCTCAGAAGGAAATTATGGGAGCAGCAATGGTTCCATTTCTGTTTTCAGGGGTGGGGAGAAAATTCAGAAACTTGAAAATATAGGTGATGTTTTGCAGTCTATTGTTGTTCACAATGATAAATTGATTGTTGCGTTAAACAATAGTCACTTCCTCAAAATTTACGAAATCACAATTGATGGTTTACTTCTTCCAGGCATTGAAATTTCTACTAATAATTCAAGTCCGAGGGAGATGGTAGTTTTAAATAATAAATTGTATTTTACCAACTGGAATACTAATGATGTGAAAGTACTGAACCTAATAACCTACGCGATTGAGTCTGCAATCTCACTTAATGGAATTCCTGAGGATATCGAAACAGATGGAACCTATTTATATGTCAGCATTCCAAACCTTGAACTATATGACACAAACAATGGTACGCATGTTATAAAAATTGATGTTGTAAGTGAACTTATCATCGAAACATATGAAGTGGGCAGAGGGCCAATGCAATTACTGATTGATAACAACCAGTTGTGGATATCACGAACGTATTATAGTGAAGATTGGACACAGACAATTTTCGGCACCAGCGTAATCAACATAGAAACAAATGAAGTTATTACTCAAGAATATGGCTCCGGAGTGGTGTGTGGCGGGGGTATAATGAAAATTTCGGATGAGATTTTTAGAACTTTTGAAGGTGGGGTGGCACCTATGAACAATGACCTCTCAATAGATGTTGCATCTAAAATTGGGGCATATCCAACCCACGAACTTTATTCGGCAGGCAATGTAACCGACTACATTTTTTTTGGTATTACCAGTGATTACGAATCACCTGATACAGTTTTTGTCCACGACAATATAGGCAATCTAAAAAATATTTTTCAGGTGGGAGCCGCTCCTGGCGATTACGGTGTTTGGAACAAACAGACTAATTATATATATTTACCTTAAACGAAAGGCTAGTTTTTACTCTTCAAACTCCCACTCAACCCCAAAACTGACCAACTGACCCATAGGCAAAGAATGGGCATTGTTTCGAGGCCAAATCCATTCCTCCGGTAAATCCGGATAAATATATTTGATCGTATTTTCCTGAGTGTGAAACAGATTACGGATTCGATAAGTAATGACCACAGAAGAAACCTTGGCGTTGATATCCAAGTGAGCTGTCCAGTAATCCGGAAGTATGTAAGAGTCCCAATCATGTTCAAACGGTCTTCCCAAACCCGGATCAAACCCAAATGATGTATCACGGTTTAATAACCCCACAATAATCAAATCTGCAGAGAGTCTCATATTGTCTGAAAATAGAGATTTAGTAAATTCAAAGTCGCATTTTATTTGGTCACTAATTCCATCAGAAATTATAGGTTCTAAATTGCTGTGTCTCCATGATCCTGAAATTTTCAATCCATGAATAGCTTCCCAACCATACCCGGTTTCAATGGAAAACATTTCTTTTAGAGATATCGTTGACTCCATTCCGTCTTTAATCAGATTATTGACATGCCAATAATTGAAGATACCAAACACGGTTAGATTCCCATTATTCCATATTGCTTTACTGTTTACATTAATCCATGATTCAAAGAAAGATTGTGAGCTTTTCCATATCATTAAATGCTGAGGAATATTTTTCATTCCCATCTCATTTATCCACCTCATCGATCCTAAACTCCTGTTCATGGTAATAGAAAAACGAGGTAAAACCGATCCGTTTCCTGCATCCAATCCACCATTAATCTGAAATCTGCTCCTGTTTAGATCCCCCCATACAGATATCCAGGATCTGTTTTTTGAAATAGTTGTATCAGGAAATGCCAGTGCTTGCGTATTGCCTGAAATGCCCAATTCCCAAGAACTGTTTTCATTATCATCATTTGAAAGAATTCCCAGAATTTGACCTCTGTTGAGATAATGGCGGGATACAGTAGAAAATTCTGATAACCATTTTCGATTTTCTAAATACTGACTGATTATAAACTTCAGGTTAAACTGATTCCAATTGGACTTTGAAAAAAATGTTGCTGTAGTGATCTCATCTTGGTGTAATCCATTAATTTCTGAATTATTATATAATCCTGAATCCGTAATAAACCGCCCAATAGAAAGAGCGGATATTCTATTATTCATTTTTGAAAGATAGTAAAATGAATAAGACTGCTGGTTGGGGGTTAGGGCTCGGGTAGATTTATTTCCTGTCTGAGGCTGTATGAATTGGGAAAACGGTCCTCCGTAACTTCGCTTAAACCCATTCCATTTCATTATTCGTTTGGGTCTACTAAAGTCAGCATGTAAGTTTAATTGATCGTAGAGATAGTCACCCTGACGATAATCAAAGGAAGTGCGAATCTCGGCAGAATCAGGGAACGAAATGTCGCAAAAGGCATATGTGTAGGACAGGGTTGCATCCCGGGAAATTTCCTCTCCAAACCGCAGTGGATAAGACTGGAATGTTCCATCAAAAAATAACTCATTGGAATTCCAGTCACGATTCCACACCAAAAGCCCCCCATACGAAGACATCCCATTCTGACCACTCCAATCAAACGGAATAGGATCCAATGATTGAGCAAACAATTGAGTTATAACATGAATTCCAAACCAGATGCGATAAAATATTTTCACGAAAAAAGAATGGAAGAGTTAATCTAAAATTTCAGATTACCGTTTATAAAAAGGAATAAAAAGATGGTTATTCCTCGATGTCCAATCACTATCTTCTTCGTCCTGTTCAAGAGCCATTTTTATTAGGTTCATGTGTTTTTCCAGATGGTGAATCTGGTGTAGCAAAAGAGCTTCAGGAAAGTTAGGTTTACGGGAGCTTCTCCATTCAAGCTGCCCCCTGTGAGCCAGAATCATGTGCTCTAATTTCAATAACAGGTCCTCCGGGAATCCGTCCATAGTCCCGACAACTTCTTTTACCATGTCCCTCGAAAGAACCGAATGACCGATAAAATTTCCCTCATCAGTAACCTCTGATTCCAGCCCGCTGGATAATTCCTTTACTTTCCCAATGTCATGAAGAAGAACACCGGATAACAACAGATCCCTGTCTGCATTGTATCTTATAGCCAGATCTAATGCGACCCGACACATGGACAGGATACATTCCAACAGTCCGGACCGGTAATTATAATGGGAGGTTAATGATGCTGGGCAAACCATGATGGTATCTCTGTTCTCCTTGTATATTTGGGTGACCAGTTTTTTGAGTTTACGATTTTTTATTTTCTTGACCAATTCACGAAGTTCCCCCCACATTTCCATGGGATCTTTTTCTGAAGAAGGGACGATCAAGGTAGGATCATAGCCATACCGTCCATGGGTTTGGACGGAAGCCCTTCCGATTTTTTTAATATCCAGTTGAAGACGACCCTGATAAGAACTTACATCCGCCTTGGCAACCACGGCTTCTCCAGAAGAAAATTTCTCATTAAAGGACTCCACCTTGTTCCAAATCTTTCCGTAAATCTGACCGGTTTTATCACGGAGAACCAGATCAATGAACAAATCTCCGGTGCGGGTATGACGAAGGTGCTTATCCACACACAGATAAAATCCCTGTATCGTCATCCCTTCCTTAAATTTATGAATTGGTGTTATCTCTTTCATGCGGTAGAATTTTCCCTTTTCTTCCTCTTTGTGTCAATACTCCATTTAAAAAAAACAATAGAATGAACAACTAAAAAAATATTGGGTAATTTTCAATGATGAAAATAAGGATTATTCTGAAAAAAATGAGCTATGAAAATTCCCGAGACAACAGGATACTCAAATCCTGTCTCACCACCTGGTTTTCCAATCCAAAGGAACTTCATCTCACCGATCCCAAAATGACCTATCCTTTTCAATTTAAGCAATGGGTGAACCTCTCTTACAAGGGACAAAATACGGAAACGTGGGGAGCATTTTCAGGCAAATGGATGGTGGGAATAGTTAGTCTGGAACACCTCCAAGAAGAAGGTCGGATTCATTTATTTCACATTTATGTGGATAAAGAATATCGAAGAAATGGAATTGGGGAAAAATTGATTTTAAAAGCTGAGGAACAAGGCAAAAAAACAAAGGCAAAAGCGCTGACTTTAAATATTGTCTCGGGAAATTCCGAAGCTGTGGCGCTATATGAAAAAATGGGATTTAAACTGATAGAGTCAAAAAACAAAAAAATGAAAATGAAAAAAACAGTTTAAGGTAGGGCTGTCAATACAAAGTATTTTGATTAATCACTCCCAATTTTGCTTACCCAACTCCGATTAGCAATCCTCCCTGGTACACGATAAACGACATGACATAAGCCAATCCGGTCATATAAAAAATCATGAAAAGGGGCCATTTCCATGTATTTGTTTCCCGGCGGACAACAGCAAAGGTAGCCATACACTGAGCCGCAAAAACAAAGAATACCATGATGGAAATTCCCGTAAGGACAGTATAAGTAGGTTTTCCCGTTACGGGATTTTTGTCCTGCTGTAAAGCATCTGTTAGTTTAACAACATTTCCATCGTCAGATTCTACATTATAGATGGTAGCCAAAGTACTCACCATAACTTCCCGGGCGGCGAAAGATGTCAGTAAACTGATGCCGATTTTCCAGTCAAATC
>CAZBBE010000099.1:0-5172 GCA_964489755.1 uncultured bacterium
ATTACCTATTCCTGATGAGATTGATGTTCCTGAAGAATATTCATACATTGATTCGATCTTATGGCAGGGAGATAGAATCGTGGAGTGGGACAAAAACGGAAATGAGATATGGTCCTGGAGTGTTTTTGATCATTTTGATACACAAGATTATAATTCAAATACTTTTGAATCAATGTTTGTTCATCAGAGTCCCTCTAATTTTTATTATGAATGGACACACAGCAACTCTCTCTGGTATGATGATCTGGAGAAGGCCATTTATTTATCAGTGAGGCACCTATCGCGAATAACAAAAATAGATTATCTGAGTGGTAGTGTTGTATGGAACATGGGAACATTCATGCCCAGCGGAGATGTAACCGTTGGCAATGACCTAGGTCTGTCAGGCCAGCACTCGGTCAAACTTCTAGATAATGGTAATCTGATGATGTATGATAATGGGTTCGAGAGTGATTCATTGGCATCCAGGGGGTTAGAAATATCAGTAATCAGTTCAGATTCCATACCGGAGGCAGAAGTAGTCTGGGAATATATTTTGCCAGAAGGATTGGGGAGCCCCATAATGAGCGATTGTGACCGGCTTCCCAACGGAAACTCTTTATTAACATCCTCAGCACCAATTGTTAACTATATTGTAGAAGTATCACCATCTAATGAAATTATCTGGGAGACCGTACCAGGCCAGGATGGTTCCACCTTCAGGGCAGAGCGAATACCAGGACTGTATAAACATGTTTTTTCAATAGTTCAACCGGATTTTACAGATGGGGACGATGGAGCCACACTTGAATTGGTACCTGGTGATGTGATTTTGGAATATCGGATCATTAATGAGGGGTGGCACAATGAAAACTATCTTTACACCCTGTCGGATGACCTGGGATGGTTCTCTGATTCGGGCTCAGTGGGAATTAATTCAGGAGAAGAAATTGAATTGTTTGTTTCGGGAAATGTACCCAATGAGGGTGTTTCAAATACTCTCCTGTTCACGGTATTTCCTGAAAATGCAGTTCAACATGTTAGGGTCGCTTCATTGATTTTAGAACCATCCCTATCCATAAGAACCTCTCCATTTTCAACCGCGTTTTCAGTTAATCCGGCTTTCCCCAATCCGTTCAACCCGGTGACAACGATTCAATTCACATTGCCGATGGTAGAGATATGGCATGGCGTTTCTATACAGGTTTATGATATCAAAGGAAAATTGGTAGAAACACTTATGGATGAACAAATGAGACCGGGACAACACACCGTTAAATGGAATGCAACCGGATTTTCAAGCGGGGTATATTTTCTGAAAATGGAGGCAGGCAACTTTTCACAGGTTGAGAAATTGATGCTGATCAAATAGTTAAAATAATTCAGAAAAATTAAAAATTTGTTACCAATATCTTTTTACATTCCCATTTTACTTATTAGATTTTTTTATGTTAGATAATACGGATTTTCATATTTTAGCAATTCTCCAAAAAAATGCCCGTATCACTGCCAGTGAAATTGCAGAATCTGTAGGGCTATCGGTTCCGGCTGCAGCGGAGCGGATAAAAAAATTATCCGATACTAAAATTATTGAACGGTTCACCGCAAAGCTTGCTGAAAAAGAATTGGGGTTTGACCTGTGCGCATTCATTGCAGTGGTCAGCTCATCCTCGGAACATTATGAAGAAATTATCAGTAATACTATCACAAACCCTGCTGTTATGGAGTGCCATTCTGTGACCGGAGAAGGAAGCCATTTATTAAAAGTGAGGGTGCACAACTCAACAGAATTGGAGAAGCTGCTCCGTGATATTCAAGCCTGGCCCGGGGTCATCCGAACCCACACATCCGTTGTCATGAGTACCTACAAGGAAGGGTTTGACCTGGATATCCTAAGTGAGGAATCATCCTAAAATGAAATGTGAATCGCAGTTTAAGATATGGTTCTTCTCAATAATTTTTATATCCAATTATTTATATTCCGGTCCCCCGGACTGGTCAGTTAATCCTCCTGATTTTCAATTCAATGCATCAATGACCGGTGTATTGCTTTTCAATGGTGAAGAATCAACCGATGGCTCTGATATTATTGCAGCGTTTGTCGGAGATGAGTGCAGAGGTATAAAGACGGATGGGATCATTTTTCCGTCGACCGGGAGAATGGTTTTTGGCATCACTCTTTACGGAGATGAGAATGGAGAAACTCTTACGTTTAAAGCATATGACTCATCCATGGACCACGTAATTGATTCAACAGGTTATTCTTACAGTTTTGTTCCCAATGACATTGTGGGTAATGCAGAGGAACCTGTTGAATGGGTTTTCATTGATACTGTTCTCAGTGTTGAAATTGAACCGCTTCCGGATAATTTTGTTTTATATCCTGTATATCCAAACCCCTTCAACCCGGTTCTGAATATTCCTCTTGTTTTGGCCAAACCGGGGAACCTGTCAGTCTCAGTGTTTGATATAAGTGGCCGTGTTGTGGACACCATCGCCAATGGCTTTTGGGAACCGGGAACCCATACACTGACCTGGAGCGGAGACCAATTTCCAAGCGGTGTGTATTTTATATCTGTTAATTCGAATGGAGGTGTGTTCAGACAAAAAGTCCTGTTGCTGAGATGAAATACCACATAATTTTATTTTTTCTCATCATCTCAACAGTGACAGCCCAGTGGGAAACAATAGGCTTCCCCAATAATGAACAGATTGACAGGATAGTCTCGGATGAAAATATTCTGTATGCAGGAACAGTGTTTGCCAGAGTGTACCGTTCCAGTGACCATGGAGAGAGTTGGACACAGATAGGAGGAGATATCGATGAGATTGCATACGCAACAGATGTCCTGCTTAAAAAAGACAGCTATCTCTTTTTCAGCCACAATGTAGGCTCTGGTAATTATAATTTTCGGTGTTTTTTCAATGGGGAAGAGTGGGAGACCTGGAACCCTCTACCGTATCAAACATCATCCTTTATGCAAATGAAATCTAATTCAAACTTCCTATTTACAATAATCGCTGGAGGGATCGCTTATTCAGATGATTATGGTGAGAGTTGGACACTTATGGCGCAACCTCCTCTCGAAGGATACTTGAATATTCCTTTTGTTGATGATAATTATGTTTATGTGAATCATGGATGTAATCTTTACAGGACAAATTCGATGGGCGAATCTTGGGAAGATGTGACCGGTGTGTTGGATGATATCGGTCCCCCTGAACCCTACGCTTGCACCACGGTCCAGGCTGTGACAATGGTCCAAGATAGATTGGTCATCAGTGTGTACTGGTATGGTGGGGTGGGACGGTTATTTTATTCAGATAATTATGGCGACATCTGGGAATGGATAGATACGTTTCCGTCTCAGTCCGGGAGCGGGATGGGAGACAATAATGTAAATGCCCTGGCAGGCGTGTCGGACTATCTTTTCTCTGGCACAGCAACATCCCAGGATGGTTTATTCTATTCAAATGACTATGAAAACTGGACCGAGTACAGCGGAGGGTTGGATACATATAGTTTGTCATTCGCAAGTATTATTTCAACAAATGATTTTCTGTTCAAAACCGGGGGAACCGTGAGCGTTTACCGGTCACCCATACCGGAAGAAATAAATATGGAAACCACATGGTACGTTTCTCCGGATGGTTCAGATGCAACCGGGAACGGAACAGAGAGCGACCCCTTTGAAACCATACAGCACGCTATTAACATGTCCGCTGATGGGGATATTGTGCTTGCTCTGCCAGGTATTTATTATGAGCAAATTAATTTTGAGGGGAAAGATATTACTGTTGGGTCGCAATACCACACCACCGGAGATACAGCATATATCGAAGAAACAGTTATTGATGGTAGTGACGAGACCTGTCCCGTTAACTTTTGGCAGGGAGAGACAAGGGATGCAATACTGACTGGATTTACTATACAAAATGGCCTTGGCTGTGTTTATGGACAGGGCGGTGGTATTTATATTGAATATTCGAGCCCGACCCTTGATCATTTAATAATTCAAAATAATCATGCCACCACATCTGGTGGCGGAGTTCTTGTAAATATTGGCTCTAACCCACTGCTTAAAAACTTGATTATAAGAAGCAATTCCTTTGATATGAACGGTGGCGGTATTTCTATTTCAGGGGCATCAACAGAAATAGAAAACTGTAATATTTATAATAATCACTCCATGCAAAATTATTCTGCTGGTGGTGGTATTTCATTTTCTAATTCAACCGGTTCGATTTCGAATTCCACAATTTCAACGAACATTGTTGACGATAAGGGTGGAGCTATCTACTGCAATAATGCAAACCTTACCCTTAATAATACAGTAATAGTCCAGAATTTTGCAAACCATGGTGGCGGGATATACGGCGGGATAAATTCAAATATCAATTTACAACATGTGACGATTACTGATAATAATGCTGAAGAAGGAGGAGGTATTTATCTTAAAAACAATTCAACCTCATTGGTCGACCATACGATTCTGTGGAACGACTCTCCACAGGAAATATTTCTCTCTCTCAATGACGCAGCGACTCAGGTGTCTGTTGGGTACTCTGATGTTCAGGGAGGTGAAGAGGGCGTTGTAACCAATAATAATGGGTATGTGTATTGGTTCGATGGAAACATTGAATCGGACCCTTTATTTTGCGACCCTGAGAATGGTAACTATTCCGTGGCAGCAAACTCTCCCTGCCAGATATTGAGCTCGGATATTGGTGCACTGGGCGTTGGGTGTGATGCGCTCTGGGAGTTTGTCCTTTATGGACCGGAACTATCTGATGCGTCTGGGAACGGGATATGGGAGCCCGGGGAGAATCTCAGTGTTAGTGTTACCATGTGCAACGAGGGTACAATGAATCATAGTTACTATCCAGGGGTCACCCTTTCTGAGGTCTATCCCAGCCCGGACATAACAATAAATAATCCGGAGTTCTGGTGGTATGGAATGTATTCAGGGCAGTGCGAGGATGCCAGCTTCACTATCACCTCTAGCGGGAGCATACCATCAGGAACACAGGTAGACCTTCTGGCAGAGGCTACCGTCCTGAACTGTGAGAATAACCCAGAATTTTGTATAAATGATGCTTCTGTTGAATTTTCAATTCAGATCGGGATCCCCTTTGGTGAAACAACAGTGGAGGTTCAGTATTCTGAGAACTGGAACCTCATCGGTTTGCCTG
>CAZBBE010000100.1:0-5155 GCA_964489755.1 uncultured bacterium
TCTTCGCGGGTAATTCTGTCATAGAGTATACTGGCAGTATGATTATACACAGCGACTACCATCCCGCTGTTACCACCCTCAATTACTTCATTGTAAGAGGATAAATTTAATCCACCAGAGTTTGGATGACATCCCGTACAATATTGGGAAAAGATAGGCTGAATTTGTGTTTGGTAATCAATACATAAACCGACATTTGTTGATATGATGAGCAATAGAAAAAGTGCTTTTGAATACATTATTTTACATCTGTTAACTTATCAGTAAAACCTTTTATAAAATTAGACAAAATTGTTTACCAAGTTATTCCAATTTTATCAATAGAAAAATGCTATGTTCTTAAACCTAAAATTGACATCACAATAACATTATATTTTCAACAAAGGTCAATTGATTACTGGACACGCCCACCAATGTATATCTGAACCCTGTATTTCAGGAGTTTCTGTTTTACATGAAGGAATTGCAAAACCACAACGAGGATGAAATCTACAACCTTCAGGAAAATCATCAGGAAGAGGTGGCTGTCCTTCAATATATGCCAGTTTTCCTTTGCTATTAACACTTCTGCTCATTAAGTCTATCAACCTTTGAGAATAAGGATGCTTTGCATTCCCAAATATTTTTATTGCAGGTCCAGATTCAACAATTTTTCCTGCATACATAATGAGGATTTGGTCCGCAAACCCTTTAACTGACGCCAGATCATGGGTGATATAAATAATGGTTTTTTTTGAATTCTTACCTATTCGTTTTAAGAGTTCAATAATATGATATTTAATTCTAACATCTAAAGAGGTTGCTGGCTCATCCGCAATCAAAATATCAGGATCCCGTGCCAGTGCCATTGCAATTAATATCCGTTGCCTCATTCCTCCTGAAAGTTCATGTGGATATTGGGTTAACCTTTTTTTTGGATCAGAAATTTCTAAATCATTTAACAAATTAAGTACAATTGTATTTTTTTGTTCTGATGATAGTTTATTGCGAATTGCCTCCCTGATTTGAGTGCCAATTTTCATGATGGGATTCAATGCATTGAGTGGGTCCTGAAAAACAAATGAGATGACAAAATTATCCAGAGAAGGATTTGAAATTATTTTCGTATTTGCATTTACAGGTAATAAATTTGCTAAGGCAAGACCAGTTTGTGTTTTTCCTCCACCGGATTCCCCAATAAGTGCAGTTATTTTTCCCGGAGGAATAGAGAAAGATATTTGGTCAACTACTGTCAGATTATCTCTCGCACCTTTATAGGATACTGAGAGATTTTTTATATGAATAATTTTTTATATCACTTAGCGTTACATGCCCAATCGTTTCAACCCGGGATCAATGAGCCACAACCAGTCATCCATTAAAAATTCCAATCTAATGGCTAAAAGTGCAATTCTTCCCATCACCGTATATCCAAAAGCAGCACCAAAGGTTATCATGAGATACCAGATTCCGACTTTGGCAGTCTTGCCAACAATTCCTTTATGTTCAATTGAGAAGAAGAAATAAACGATTCCACATAAAACTCCCAGCACGATAATCAAACTTCTGAGGGACTCCCAAAAATCAAACTTTCCGGTGGAATCTGTCACCCAAACGGGAATAATTGTATTACTGATCTGACTCAGAAAATCAGCGTGCAGAAAACCCACTAATCTCATCCCTGCTGTTGTTCCGATAATAAATGCAAGAGGCCACCGGCTTATCCATGCACCAGAAGGAGAAAGGCGCATCAACAATAAAATTCCCAATAAGAGCGGTATCAGGTATAAATACCAAAATTCATCTCGATCCGGTGATAGTCCTGGCATTGCCCAGGAATGAATCAACGCAGGCCATATTTTTCCTATTAAATTTGGAATAATTACTGTCCAAAATCCAACCACCATCCAATATGCAGCTGATACACCGATAACAACAGATTCTGCAATTTTATAAAATGGATTATCACGATAAAGGAAAGAGAATATAAAAAGAGTAAAAAATGCTGCGACCCAGATACCTATCGTGCGGGATAAACTGAAATCAAAACGGCTTTGGTTAGGATCCTCATCCATTGCTTTTTTATATTCTTTTGGATATATTTTTTCATATTTTGTCCAACGTTTCTCAGGATCCGGGTTATCGGAATTAACTTCTATTCCTTTTACATAAACTGTACCCATCCCATGCTCACTTAGTGCAGTCCTGCCAATGAGCAATAACCCAAAAAGAAGAACGATAATCCATATAATTTTTTCTTTATTCACGATTGCGTTCCTCTTCTCTTTTCATAAGCATATATGATATTAGCTAATATGATCAGAATTATAATTAGAATATGCGCAAACAGTTGAGGTCCCATACGCCGCTGACCTTCAAGATATTTTGGGTCCGGATTTTCCCCACCATAATTTTTTACAACCAGTGCTTCATATTCTGCGGCACCTTTAATAGCGCCCAGCAATCCTCGCAACTGTCCGGGAATATAAGGGTAGAGCAAGGGTGCCTGAACACCGGTACATCCCGCAACCAGTTGAATTTTATCAGGATAAGGAGTCACAGCATACTGAACCCATTCTTTCGTACCGGCATAACCGGCACTAACATTAATGATCAATCTAAAATCCTGGACACTGTGAATATTTTTCATCATGGGAATGTCATTAATATTCGTACCTTTATCGTCCGTTGTGTACAATTCTCTTATATCAGTGACGATCACTTTAATAACACCCTCATTTCCAGACTTAAATCCAAGGTTTACATAATCTTCTCCATACACCATTTTTGGAAAATCTGACTTAATTACTTTGCTAATATTATCATCAATCATTTGAGGGCCCACAGGCCAAAGAGCCATAAAATATATTTTCAGATTTTTTTCACAAACATGTTTGGTGAACGCTGTTGCCATTGGTCCCAGTTCACCCTCACTGGCAGGATCAAAATCAAATGAAAGAAGCACCGGATCTCCTTCGTGTAACTGTTCAATTGCATTATAGGTATCTTCAGCTAATTTACTGGGAACTTCCGGAAATGTTTTTCCTGTTTTTCCGATTATAAAAATTGGAATTGATACAACAATGAACATCATTAAGAATATCCATCGTTTATCTAAATTTGCTAACTTGCCCAACATACCTATTCCTCACCCGATCCTAAATAAGACCTGTCCACTCCAAGGAGCACCTTTAACGAGGTTGATGCAATGCCAAGAGCGATTCCAATCATGATGGCACGATTTCCGGCAGTATTAAATACACTCATAATGTACACAGTTAAATTTTCTATCCTGAGTCCACTAATTGAATCAGGAAACCAGGACGTCAAAAACACTCCTGCAAATGTTCTACCTAACAAAATAATGAATGCAGTTCCAAGAAGTAAGATAGCTTCTAAATTTTTTGCTCTAAAAGCACGGAATGCTGCGGAGGCTATATAAAATGCCAGCATGGAAAACATGGTTGCGGTCAAAGGTTTGAAGGCATACTCATAAAGCCACCAAAATGGACTGCCCATTTCTCTATATTCACCGGACCATGAGAAATCTACAAACATGGGATTTGGGTGTACCCCAACCTTAAATAAACCAACAAATAATGTAAGAAGAAATGCTAAAAGTGTGATCAGAGAATATGCCCATCCTTTAGCCTGGTCTGAAACTTTTTTAAGATGAATTTTCAGGAGATTTCCTCCACCAAGAATAAAAGCAATAGCTGCAAGAATATCGAACCAAATTGCTGTGAATTCTCCCCATCCTTGTGTTGCTGGAATAAAATAGGCTATCACAAGAACAAATCCGCCAACAGCTGTGATCAATAGTGGAACGGTTCTTTTCATAACTAAATTTTACCCGAGAATAACATTTTTTAAATAATCTACAGCAGTGTGACAAAATATTCCAATTGCTGATTCTGTTCCTGAAGCAGAAGCAATCGTTGATAGAATTACACCAACAATAATTCCAATTCCCACAATAATTTTTCCAAAATCCTGTCCTTTTAGACTACCCAATTGATCTGCCTCGCCAGACAGATAAGCAGACGCAGCAAAAAATTCTTCCCCTATAAGTGTATAATCACAGGCAGCCACAAAAAACGGTAGTTGAGCCGGCATGGCAGTTCCCGCCAGTTGAATTGCGCCGATGGAATTTCCTGTTTCTGCAAGGAGCAATGACTCTGCAAAAAAAGCACCCATGTAAAAACATGCTGCTGGTTTATCCCGCACCATCATTCCCTGCACATAGGCCACATAACCAAATTGTTCGTCAGTAACATAGTAAATCAAATCCTGGTTATAAGCATCAGGACGACCTGCGGACAAATAAGACGCCTGGACTGTTTCTCGTGCAGCGGTCATCACCAGGGAGCGACTGGTAGGAACCTCAACTTTAGCATCATATTCTGCTGCAACTTTTGCGACCCTTGATAGAACAGTAAGGCCCGCAATTGTTTGAATCTCATTCATATCTTGAATTCCGGGAATAAACAAAACGGATCGTCCCATTTCAGTGGCTCTTCCCACAGCCTCCTCAACAGCTTCTAATCCTGCGATCTTCCGAATTTTTAACGGCTTGCCTTTGCGGGCATGATTAATCCAATAAACAACAGAACCGCAAAACAAAAATACGATAATACATAACCAGAACCTGTTTCCGTCAAATGCCTGCATTACAGGAGTTCCAATTTTACTTGTTGATGTTTCTGAGCGCTCACCAGAGTGACCTACAGACACCAATTGAAAAACATAATCAGTTTCATTTTTCAAATCGTCGATAGTAACGGAATTATTTTGAGATGTTACAACAGTCGACAGATGAAAATTATTTTCCCCTGCCTCTGAGTACAAAACATGTATTTCTTTAACAGTAGGTAGTATTCCAATCGGAATGTCCCACTTAAGATCAATTTTATCGCCGTGGTCCCAGGGATGATCGGAAACCTCTAAATTAATAGGTGGTGGTAAGGAATCTGCATTAATGATGGTAAACCCAAAAATTGCAGCTCGGAGTGTGGAAAAAAAATATTTAAGTTTCAAAATTCTATCAACTTTCAATCAGTTCAACATTTGCCCTGGGAATGGTCACCTCTTCATTATTATCAAAAACAACTTTTAATACACGGGTTTTTGTACCTGATTCAAGAATATGAGGTTCAGGAGGTAAAGCGCTTACTTT
>CAZBBE010000101.1:0-5114 GCA_964489755.1 uncultured bacterium
ATATGACTGTTTCAGTCCAATTCCATGGTAGACCATAACCACAAGTGAATTATCGGATGCTATTTTTTTTATATTTCCCTTGTTTCCAATAAAAATAATATCTGGTGACAAATTATGGCATTGAACAATTCTATCTGATTCGCTGTTACCTGAGATTATTGTGATTTCAGGTGAGGTTAAACTAGTTAAAAATTTAGTTTTTTCTTCTGTAGAACTAAAATGGGATAGAGAAATATAAATTTTGTAATTTGTCCTGGAACTCAATTCAGTAATAATTGGCAGGAATTGTGGAAGATAATACAGATGTTGAACTTCAAACAGTACTGTCTTCATCGAAAATATCTCCGGATTTGATATTTTTTTATCCAGTTTTTCGGTTTTGATTTCAGATTTAAATGTTCTTCTGAATCCAAAACAGTTTGAATAGTATTAATAATTCTTTCTGATGATTTACCATCTGTATAGGGGTGTAGTTGGTTTAAATACGATAGTCTGTTTGAAGAAAATTGTTTTGGTGATGCTAATGAAACTTCAATTGCACTTTCTAAGTCCTCAGGATTGGTCAAATTAATACCTTTGTTCTTGCGGGTAGTGGCTTTATATGTGATTATTGGTCTATCCAAAAAAAGATATTCATGCGCGACAGACGAGGTATCCGTGATTAAAATATCAGACGCTTCCATTGCTGGTATTACATCTGGATCATCAATAATCCTTAAATTATCTTTTTGAATGGATTTATACTTTGAAATAGTATTGATATCCATCAGAGGATGAAATTTGACAAACCAATGGAAAGGTTTTACATTGCAAAGACGGGTAATCGTAGACAATAAGGCAGGCGCGCTCGTATATCTTGGGCTAAAGGTGGGTGCATACAATATAATTGGATCATCTTGCTGTAAACCGAAAGATAATTTCCTTTGATTTTGAGTAGATGTTTTGAGCATATCTAGTTTTGGCCAACCGGTTTCTTTAACGAGAAAATGACCGTGTTTTTCTGATAATGTTTGAAATTTTTCTGTCATATGTGGCCCGGGTGTACAGTAAAGATCAAAAAAACCTGTTATTCGGTAATGACCTTTTTTTTCTTCTCCAAGTCCATGGAAAATCTGGACTTTCACCCCCGGCCAGAAGTCAGGCACAACATTACCGGGAACTATCACAGCATCCGGTTTATATTTCGTGACATCATCGCTCGAACTTAATAATTCCTTAGTGGGTGATATTACTTTTGCTGAATTGGCTGTAAACCATTTTACGGTATGGCCGGATTGTTCCGCAGCATTTTGCACTGGCTTTAAAATGGAAAAAGAGTAAGATTTAGATACAAACAGTAATAATTTCATTGATAAGAGAGAAACCACATGGAGGTTAAAGTCATTTTATTCGTAAACTTATGAACCTAATATAATTAAACCAAAGTCACTATTAGTGCAAAATATTTCAAACAAACCTATTTTTATTGTTGGCTGCGAACGGTCAGGAACCACAGTTGTCCGGCTAATATTACATACTCATCCCAATATTGCTATTCCTCCTCAAACGAAAATATTAAAAAAATTATATAAGCGAAGATTAATCTTCCGTGATCTATCTAAAAAACAAAACCGTTCGAAAATAGCCGAATATATATTATCAAATTATGACAAAAAAACGAAACTGGTTGATTTAGGTGTAGATCCGCATAACATCTATCAAAATATTCAATCGTCCGGAAATTCAATTGGAGCAATCGGAGCTATTATCTTTCAGGAATATGCAAACAAGCATCATAAGATTCGATGGGGCGATAAAAGACCCTATTACATAAAATATTTACGTCAGTTATTACACCTTTTCCCAGATGCTCAAATTATTCATATAATCCGAGATCCGAGAGATACTGTAGCCTCATTACTTTCCATGTCCTGGTGGAAAAAAAATCTAATGAATTCAATTTTGAATTGGAAAGAAGCAGTCCGTAGAGGTTCAATAATAAAGAAACATTTACCATCAGACCAATATTTTGAATTGCGTTATGAAGATTTTATTGATAATCCAGAACAATGGATTAGACAAATTTGTGGATTTTTAAATGAAGAATTTTATCCTCAAATGCTCCAGTTTCAAACCACAGCAGATACAGCTATCCCAGATTATAAAATGGAATGGCATTCAGCCACGAAACAGGCCTTATCTGCAAAGTCTATTGGCAGGTGGAAAAATGATCTTACCCGGCAGGAAGCATGTATAGTTGAAAAAATTACTGGTAAAGAAATGATCGATTATGGTTATCAATTGTCAGCAAATGGAAACAGCATGTCTTTTGCTGAATATACTCAATACCTGATCACAGCGATACAATATTATGGGAATGCATACTTCGTGTCCGGAGCAGACCGGATATTGGAAATCATTTATCCGTGGGCAATGGGCTATATGGTCAAAAATGGGGATGATGATTGACGAGGGGCTACTATTTCCCAGATTTGAACATTTCCTTGGCCTGTAGAAAATCTTGTTCCGTATCGATTTCATACCAGGGGGTACCTGTAAATAAAACACTATTAATGGTTATATCACCGCTATCAACAGCATCCGCGATCGCCTGTTCATAATACACCTGGGTTTGGTCTGATTTGATTAGCATTTCTAATCGAGGAGCAATTACGTTCAAATAGTCTACATAATCAAAACTATAAATATTTACTGTCTTATACATATTAGATAGATCCATCGGTCTTTCAGGATCGTTTTTCAAATAGATTTTGTCAACAATTTGATCATCAGCAATTGATACAACGGTTCCATCCATGAAAGATTTATAATGGTCCACTGCCATGCGGTTGGGGTAAAACATTTTTTCTAAGGCTTCCCATGTAAAGATCAGGTCTCCTTCCAGAAGCATAAAATTCTGATTAATACATTCCGAGGCCAGATCCAATGATACAACATTATTGGTTGTCGACCATTTAGAGCTATAAATATATTCTATTTTAACGGAGTTCCACTGGTCCCCGATTGATTGCCGGATGTAGTCTGCCTGATAACCAGTAACCAAAATTATTTTTTCTATTCCTCCTTTCTCCAAATGAGATAATGTGCGTTCGAGCAAAGGTTGTCCAGCAACAGGGACCATACATTTTGGCAGGTCTCCTGAAATATTATTTAAACGAGATCCTCCACCCGCAATTAAAAGAACAGCCAATTTCATCTTTTATTTTTCTTCCTTCTATGATCAGTTGAAATAATGGCTCCATCATCTTTGGTAAATCGCCACTTTTTTTGTGGTACTCGCCAATCGCCATATCGATGCGTCAGATAGTTTTCGTGGTCACTGGGGATAAAATACAATTTGTCATCAAATTGAACTGTATTTAAATCATCATAATATTTAGCAGGCACAGCTTTTTTTGTATACTTTTTAATTCCGCCGCAAGACCATATATAGGAGTTTTCAAAACGAGTGGCAATAAAACAATCCATCATTACGTTTCCTTTTAAGAAAAAGAATTTTTTACTATAGATCTTTAGAATTCTTGGCTCACCCAATTTAAGAGGATTATCTTCTTTCTCTTGATGCCTCACGCGAACAAGATACCCTGCTTTTTTTATTTTTGGGATTGCGGCCATTATTTTTTGTTCATCTTCACGAAAAATTCGAAGGTCCACATCCTTGTCCCAGGGCAATAATCTGTTTTCTCGTATTATTCCCAGGAGGGTTCCCGCTGTAAGAGTATATTTGATTTGACACACTGAGAATATTGCGGTTACATCAGATATCATTTTCAAAGCGGTCTTTGTGTTTTCCTGATCGAGCGTGAATCTACCAGACATTGCTTTTTAAACTATAATAGGTTGATGATAATAAGGAATGATGTGCAGTGGTATTAATGTTCCCTTTTAAAACCTTATTTGTATCCATTAATTATTTTCAAACTGATTGGTATACAGTTTATGATACGTTTGTCCTTTCTTTATTAATGTTTCATGGTTACCCATCTCTACAACCTGTCCTTTTTCCAGTACGACAATCTCATCGGCATTTTTCACCGTTGAAAGCCGGTGTGCAATAACCAAAACTGTCCTGTCTTTCATAAGCTGTTCAATTGCTTGCTGGACTAATTTTTCAGATTCGCTATCCAGGGAAGATGTTGCCTCATCCAAAATAAGAACAGAAGGATTTTTGATTATTGCTCTGGCTATAGATAAACGTTGTTTTTGTCCACCTGATAATTTAATTCCTCTTTCTCCAATAACAGTGTCCAGCCCTTCTGGTAATGAATCTATAAATTCCATTACATTTGCTGATTTTGCAGCAGAAATAATATCGGTTTCCTTTGTTTCAGGCTGTCCATAAGAAATATTATTTTTTACTGTATCATTGAATAAAATAACCTCCTGACTAACGATTCCCATCATCTTGCGGAGATTTGATAATTTATATTCCCTAATATCTTCTCCATCAATCTTCAACGATCCTGAAGTAGTATCATAAAACCGGGGGATTAAATCAGCAATGGTGGATTTTCCCGATCCACTTCTTCCTACAAGTGCAACAACAGAACCTTTAGAGATCGAAAAAGATACATTTTTTAATACAGGAACTGATTTTTCACCATAATCAAACGAAACATTGTCAAATCTGATTTCTTCAGAAAATGATTCAATTTCCTTTGCATCAGGTTTATCATTTATATCCGGTTTTGAATCGATAACTTTGAAAACACGTTCTGCAGCTGCTAAACTGTTTTGAATTGTGATGTTAACCGTTCCTAAAGTCTTAATTGGGGCGAGCATTGCGAATAACACTAATATAAAGCGTAAAAAATCCTCAGAGGTCAGGGTTTCCGTCTGAATGACCTGCATCCCTCCGTACCAAAGTAAAATTACTCCAATAAGAACCCCAATGATTTCGTTAATAGGGGTAGCTAGGTTATTCAATTTTGCCCGACGGAAAAGCAAATGAAAATATCGGTTCCCCTCCGTTTCAAACTTCTGAATCTCATGATCTTTAGTAGCAAAAGCTTTAATCACTCTTATAGAGTATAAAGCTTCAGTCAATATATGCATTATAGAGGCAATCTTTTCCTGAATTCTTTTTGATTTACGTCGAATACTCACACCCACGC
>CAZBBE010000102.1:0-5044 GCA_964489755.1 uncultured bacterium
GTTTATATAGATGAAACTTCAACCATTCAAGTATCCTACAGTGATATTCA
The DNA here is from genome assembly GCA_964489755.1 of uncultured bacterium. Taxonomy (GTDB): domain Bacteria; phylum Fidelibacterota; class Marinisomatia; order Marinisomatales; family AB-629-J13; genus AB-629-J13. Next base: position 51 of record CAZBBE010000102.1, read on the forward strand.
AGGAGGCTGGGAAGGCACCGGCAACATAGACACAGACCCACTCTTTGTTGCCCCTGACAGTGGTGACTTTCATCTTCAGGAGAATTCTCCCTGTATTGATACAGGAGACCCAAATTCATCTTATGACCCAGATGGTACTATTGCTGACATGGGGGCTTATTATTATCATCAGGAGAGTGGTGTCCCCACAGAGATTATTATTGACTACCAGTCAGACTGGAACCTCGTAGGACTTCCACTGGAAGTGGAAGTCCCATATTACCTGACAATTTTCCCTGATGCAACTGAGAATACATTTTATTCTTTTGATGAGACTTATGTACTTGATAGCACTTTGGTTCAGGGAGCAGGATACTGGCTCAGGTTTGACACCACCGGCACCACAACCATTACTGGCAATCCAATAGATGAACTCACAATTTCCTTGAGTGAAGGGTGGAACATGGTCTCTGGTCTCCATGAAGATCTTTCTATCTACTCAATCAATGATCCTGACAGTACTATAGTACCAAACACTATGTATGGGTTTTCCGAAACTTATTTTCTTACGGAAACACTTGTACCAGGGAAAGGCTACTGGCTGAGAGCATACCAGGATGGTGAAGTGACAATTACAGGTGACGGACTGGCAAGAATAACACCACAAGATTACAGTCTCAATGACAGGGCAAACACTCTCACCATAAACGGTATGGATCTCTACTTTTGTGTTGAGATGTCAGGTAGGGAAAGACTGAGTTTCAGCCTTCCTCCAAAACCTCCTGCAGGTGCCTTTGATATACGATTTAAGGGTGATACCAGGGTAACAATGGATAAAGCCAAAATAGAGGTGATGAGCACCACTGAGACCCTTACTATTGCCTATGATATCAAGATAGATGCCGGTGAACATATGAACTGGGTACTCACATCTGAAAGTGGTACAAACTACATCCTTGAAGGCTCAGGGGAGGTCACAATTCCATCATCAGAAACATTTATCCTAAACAGGAAATCTGTGATCCCCGTCACATTTTCCTTACACCAGAATTACCCAAATCCATTCAATCCAATCACAACACTAAGGTACGACCTTCCATCAGATGCCTTGGTCACTCTGAGCATTTATGATATGTTGGGCAGGGAAATTACCCAGCTTGTTAACACCACCCAACAGGCAGGTTTCAAGTCAGTCCAGTGGGATGCTACAGACTCAATGGGCAGACCTGTGAGTGCTGGAGCATACCTCTACCAGATACAGGCAGGAGAGTTTGTTCAGACCAAGAAGATGGTGTTGTTGAAGTAAAATTCTAAAAGTGTGTTGATAGTGTGAATAATTTCAAATTAGTATTTTTATTTTCTGTTTTATGGTCAAACGGCATCCATGAAATAACCAGTCAAAATAGTGGTCAATTGTGGGAGCAGAGATTAAATAATGAATTCTCAAATCTCAAAAATAGACGATCAGTTGAATATCACCTTGATGAGCAAAGATTGATTTCTGCCCTCGGCAGATCTCCTCTAATAAACAAAAAAGAAAAGTCTGAGATTGTTTTGGGTTTTCCTTCTCCAGAAGGAAAATTTATAAACTTTGAAATGTATGAATCTCCTGTTATGCCCCAATATCTATCTGAGAAATATTCAATGATTAAAACCTATACCGGTAGAGGATTGGATAATCCTAATGATAGGGTGAGTTTGACCCTAAGAAATAATGAAATTAAAGGACTCATGTTATGCAGGTATGGTAGAATTTTCATTGAACAAATTTTAAAAAAAGAAGGGGTCTATCGAGTATCATATTCTGAAAATACTTTACAGAAATTTGAAAATAGAACTGAATGTTCAGGAATTGGATGCGAGTGTATGATGACCAGAACAGAAAACCAACAAAATAGAGATCGGGATTTTCCATATTGTGTGGGTGAACCTGAACCCTGCTATTCTATAGGAGATACCTTAGTTACTTTTCGTTATGCAGCAATTTTAACTGCAGAAGCAAACAATTCAATCGCTGACGGTACTGTTGAAGGAGGATTAGCATGGATCGCAGCCATGGCAAACCAGGTGAATTTAGTTTGGGTACGAGAATTAAGTTTTAAACTGGAATTAATTGAAAATAATGATATCATAGTTTATACAGATGAAAATCCTACGCCTGAACTTTTTACTACTTATGATATGTACACGGAACTACCCAGAGTTCTTATTCATCTAACAGAGGTAATTGGTCCGGGAGGTTTTGGTGTATCACAGGATAATCTATTATGGGAGTATGGTGCTGTTTTTAATACTGGATATGGTGGCGGTCTTGCCTATGTTCCCGGCTCAACCTCTGCAAATCTTCCGAGCTATGCAGTTCACATTCATGAAATTGGTCATAATCTTGGTTCAGGTCATAATTGTACGTCAGAGAATGGTTGGAAAAGTTCATTTGGCGGAACCGCAATGTGTAACAGAGGGAACACTCTCCCGGGTAGTTTGGGTGATCAATATAGTTCTCACACGATAGATATTGCTATTCGTTATCAGCAGGACATGTTTTCAAATAATAATTATGATTATCAACGGGGATGGATCCGGGAATCAACGGAAAATATTATTCCGGGAGTTTTGGTACCTGAAAGTGGATTTATTATTCCCATAGAAACTCCTTTTGTTCTTGAAGGTTCAGCAATCGATAGCGATGAAAATGATCAACTGACTTATTCCTGGGAGCAAAATGATGCATCGGACATCTCTTTTTCTCCACCGGACTTTCCGTTGACCACGGGTCCATTATTTTGCAGCATTGATGCCAGTGAAGAAGGTAAAAAAAGGTATTTTCCGTATATGGAAAGTGTGCTGGAAAATAATTATTCCACTGCAACCATTGAGCAGTTGCCTTTTGCTACAAGAGAGATGAATATGCGCTTATTGGTTAGAGACAATAACCTATATTCTGGAGCATTCAATTATAAAAATGTACAATTCTTTGTGGATGAAAATGCAGGTCCATTCAGGGTAACCTCTCAGTCTGAAGAGGAACTGTGGGAAACAGGTTCAACACAAACCATAACATGGGATGTTGCAAATACGAATGATCCAAATTCAGTAAATAGTTTATTTGTAGATATACTATTAGTTAATGATAGTTGGAATAATTTTGATGTTGTATTAGCAGAAAATGTAGCAAATAATGGAAGTTACACGATTATTGTTCCTGCTCTACCATCATTGAACGATTACAGGATCATAGTAAAAAGTTCTGACAATATTTTCTTTGATATAAATAATTCGAGTATCTTCATAGTCAATACTCAAAATGCAGTTGTGAGCATTGACACTACTACCATCCAGCTGACACTACCTTCTGATTCTATACTATTTTATGAAAGAGAAATTGGGAATATCGGTGATATTGGATCGATTCTTATCTATGAGCCCATCATAGAGATCAACCGTTCAGGAGAAGGATTCCTATCTTTTGATGGTGTGGATGATTATGTTGACCTGGGTGCAAATATGCTGTCCGGAAACGGAAATTTTTCTATTTCTTTGTGGGCAAGGTCTCAGTTCTCAAATCAAGTAATTATACAGCAGAGGAATGGTGGGTGGAATGGCGAATACCAATTGAATTTTGGTCAAGATGGTCAAATTAATTTTTGGACATACAGAAATGGGTATCAGTGGTCTGTTACATCCACTGATTTCTATAATGACAATGAGTGGCATCATATTGTGGTGGCACAGGATGCATCAATTGACGGAGGAAGAATGTACATTGATGGCTCTGAAATTGGAACAAATTCAAACGGGATTGTCTATTTAGATGGAGGGATTCGCACATATTTAGGGGCTGACATGAGAGATTATGTAAATTATTTTACCGGAGAAATTAATGATGTACACATTTTTAATGGTGCGATATCAGGACCAGAAGTAAATGTATTATTTAATAGCGGATTTGGATTTAATACCACCTTTGATCATGATGATTTTATCAGTTCTGAGTTTCTTATAGCATCCTACCCAATGATTGCCATGGAGGGTGACACATTATTAGATGTATCAGAGAATGGTCATGATGGAATTTTGAGCGGAGTAATGTGGGGAGGTGACCTGACTCCTGTTCCAACCTGGATGAATATTCAATCTGAGAGTCATTGGTTGGGATACGGAGAATCTGAACCAATTTTGTTTAGCGTAGAACCAACCGGATTAGAAATAGATTTTGAATATACAGGAAAATTAATTGTGACATCTAATGCAGATTCAGTTCCAATTGGAATTCCCGTAAAAATAATCGTGGTTGACGATATTCAATTAGTCGAAATTTCCGTCCCCTTTCATTCTAACTGGAATCTCGTAGGTTTACCTGTGGCAGTTTTAAATTCATTTTATAATCTGATTTTTCCGGAATCAATCGAAGGTACACTTTTCTCATACGATGGTACTTACCAGCCAGATACCAGTTTAATTTCAGGAGATGGTTACTGGCTGAGGTTCCCTGAAGACGGTTTTACCACCATTACTGGGGAGCCACTCGATGAAATAACAGTAACTCTTTACGAAGGGTGGAATCTAATTTCGGGACCATCCCAAATATCAACCATCATTGATCCTGATGAAATTATAATTTTTGGGACCCTTTATGGATTTGAATCAGGCTACATTTCATCCAATGAAATTTTACCCGGGAGGGGCTACTGGCTAAGAGCTTTTCAGGATGGTGAGATAACAATTACAGGTGGGGCACTATCAAGAGTAACCCCAAAAGATTTTATCCTGAATGACAGGGCAAACACTCTCACTATAAACGGTATGGATCTCTACTTTGGTGTTGAGATGTCAGCCAAAGACAGGCTCAGTTTCAGCCTTCCACCAAAACCTCCTGCAGGTGCCTTTGATGTACGGTTTAAAGATGGATGGAGACTTGTTAAAGACTATGGTGAGATAGAGATTGAGAGCACCAGTGAGACCCTTACTATTGCCTATGATATCAAGATAGATGCCGGTGAACATATGAACTGGGT
>CAZBBE010000103.1:0-4986 GCA_964489755.1 uncultured bacterium
ATTAAAACAAAGGAAAAGGAAATTGACGTTCGTGTGTCAATTCTGCCTACGGTTTATGGTGAAAAAATCGTCATGAGATTACTGGATAAGACGGGATTCGATTTCAATTTAAAATCTCTGGGTTTTGATCCGGATATGTATAAAATATTTAAAAAAATGATCGCGCAACCTTACGGAATGATCATTGTTTCCGGTCCAACCGGAAGTGGTAAGTCAACATCCCTGTATGCGTCCCTTAAAGAAATTAAATCTGAGGGGATCAATATCACAACAGTGGAAGACCCAGTAGAATATCAGCTTGATGGTATCAGTCAGGTACAGGTGTTTGAAGATATTGGATTGACGTTTGCATCTTCGCTCCGTTCTATTCTCCGGCAGGACCCAGATATATTATTGATAGGGGAGATTCGTGATAGTGAAACGGCAGATATTGCTGTCAAATTTTCGTTAACCGGACACCTTGTCCTTTCCACCGTACATGCCAATGATGCTTCTTCCACCATCACCAGGCTTTTGGATATAGGGGTTCCTCCTTTTCTGGTGGGCTCCTGTGTAAATCTGGTCATGGCCCAACGGTTGGTCAGGCGTTTATGCAAAGAATGTTGTGAAGAATATAAGCCATCAGACCAGGAATTATATGTAGTTGGATTGGACAAAAAACGGTTAAAAGGTTCAAAACTCACCAAACCCAAAGGATGTCGAAAATGCCGCAATACGGGATACAGGGGGAGAACTGCAATCTTTGAAATTATCCCCATGTCCATGGATATAAGACGATTGATTTTCAATGAATCGAATGAAGATGATATAAGGGTAAAGGCACTGGAACAGGGCATGATTTCTCTGAGGGAAAGCGGTCTCAGAAAAGTATTGGATGGAACCACATCTATTCAAGAAATAATGCGTTCTACTGTTGAAGAATTTTAATGGCGGTATTTCAGTACTTAGTCAAAGACGACGGAGGGAATAGAAAAGAGGGGCAGATTCATGCTTCTTCTCTGGATACAGCTATTCAGAAACTGACAAGTAAAGAACAGGTTATCATCCGAATCAAGGAACAGGATACAACCTGGGATTTTCTGGGTCCTTTTTTAGATGAAATAAACCTGTCCGTCGAAAAGATGAAAAACCGGATTCCTTTAAGTAATCTGGTTTTTTTTACACGGCAGTTAGCGACGATGTTTTCCGCTGGCTTGACTTTGGAAAGGGCAATCCATGGATTGGCTGTGGAAGAAAAGCATTCCCGCTTGAAAAAAGTGCTGGTCAAAATTTCTGAAAATATTCGAAAAGGATTGAACCTTTCCGAGGCCTTGAGCCGACATCCCGGTGTATTTAATAATCTCTATATTGCTTTGAGCAAAGCAGGAGAAGTCAGCGGTAATTTGAATGAAATTCTCGATCAGCTTGCAACATATTTAGAGAACCTAGATGACACACGCCGCAAAGTCCGGTCTGCTATGACCTACCCTATTTTTATGATGGTTTTTATGTTTGCGATGGTTTCAGCCATGTTCATCTGGATCATCCCGAAATTCTCCGAAGTATACGCACAACTGGGTGCAAATCTACCGGCAGCAACCCGCACTCTTGTTGGTATGAGTCAGTGGATGAGCGCTAATTTTGGATTCATTCTCTTATCAACCCTAATTACAATTTTTATTTTATGGCTCATCTCAAAAACAAGAAGGGGCGGTCTTGTTGTAGATTCTATTAAATTGAAATTCCCCATCTTTGGTTCGCTTATAAATCAGGCAATTTTAAATAAATTTTGCAAGACATTTGGAATTCTGATTGGTGCCGGGGTTCCCGTTTTAGATTCCACAAAATTATTGAGCAAGGTCGTTGACAATCGGGTGTTTGAGGAAGCAACAATTGAAGCCTCGAATTATATTCGTGAAGGGTACAATATCAGTACTGCTATGAGAAGGACTGAATTATTTCCTCCAATTATGCTTCAGCTTGTCTCCACCGGTGAAGAAACTGGAGAACTAGACAGTTTGCTCGACAGAGCAGCAGATTATTATTACAAACAGGTTACTGCATTGGTGGACCGTATGACAACATTGATCGAACCCATCTTGATTCTGGCTGTGGGTGTCATTATCGCCATCATGGTCATTGTTACCTATCTGCCTGTGTTCCATTTGGGTGCTGCCCTTCAATCCGGTCTCTAATGGACTGGGCGATTTTCGTCCCTTTTTTTATTTTTGGTACTCTACCAGGAAGTTTTCTAAATGTTCTGATTTACCGGATACCTGAAGAGATTTCCATTGTTTCACCTCGGTCTTTTTGTCCTCATTGTAAAACACCCATTCCTTTTTATAGGAATATTCCTATACTTACATTTCTTTTTCAGGGTGGAAAATGCAGAATTTGCCAAAAGAAAATTTCTGTTCAATATCCTCTTGTTGAATTTATTTCAGGAGTTATTTGGGGGTGGACCTTTTCCAATTATAATTGGCAGTCGGCAATGTTTTTATCACTGCTCATTTCCGTATTGTTGGTTATCGCTTGGATTGATTTTAAAGAAATGATCATTCCTCTTAATATGCTGTTAACTGGAGTGATCATTATTATTTTAGGAGTTGGTTTTCAAATTTTATCCTGGCGGATTTCACTCTATGGAAGTATTGTGGGGCCAACGGCTTTTGGCTTTATTTTAGGGATCACCTACTTAGTATCAAAGCGGATGGGGATGGGGAGCGGTGATATTCAACTCAGCGCCATTTTGGGAGCATGGCAGGGACCGGTGAATATAGTGTTAATATTTTTTGTTGCCAGTTTTTTCAGTCTGTTATGTTGGACTATAGTTTCATTATTTCAAGGATTTGATAAGAACAGAGCACTACCGTTTGCACCTTTTCTGGTATTTTCTGCAGTTACAATTTTTGTTACTGATTTTTATATGAGAACCAGTATTTTTGAATTGTTCAAGTGATTAGTAGAAATATAAATTCAACAATTATTTTTAATTACCGATTCAATGTATTGGGAATTACTATGGCCCCTTCTGTTGCCGCTCTCAGCCAGTATCCTGTGCCCGGTTCCAGAACTTCTGCCTGTACATAAGACCCATCATAACCATAAATTGTACCGGGTATGATTATTTCAGTGGAGTCCAAGATTGAGGAGACATCAATTGGAGTTGAAATTCCGGTTATGAGATTCCATCCTTCATCAAGACCCAGTGTTAGCCAAATTATTGGAATTCCGTTCAGTATTGTTGTCCCCTCAGATTCAAATCTGAGCCAGTATCCTGTGCCCGGTACCAGGGTATCTGAAATGACATACGCTCCATCAAAGGAAAAAAGTGTACCATCTATTGATTCAGGAAAAAGATTGGTTACGGACCCATCACCAACATAGTACGGCAAACCTACCAAATTCCAATCTGCGTTATGTTCAACTTCAACTGTAGTTGTATTTCCGAAATAAATTTCAACATTTATATATTGGAGTTCCCAATTTGGGACACCTATCCAAATAATAGAATCTTGAATTGAGTAGTTTAGAATAGGATGAAAATCATCCATTTCCCCGTGCACCGAAATGTAATCTATCAAACCAATATCTTCTCCCGTTAACCCCAGGTGGAATTCCCCAATTTCCACGGCAGCATGGTTTTCAATTGTTAAATAATACACTTCATCATTATATGAAAATGAATTATGAAATATCAGGGAATCACTGTTTAAAAGTTGGTGCAAATCGAAGAATGAATTGTTAAAATTTCTGGAGCACTCTAATCGAATGAACTGATCTTCCTGAGTTATATTTACTGTTTCCGCCCAATAAGCCCTTGATGGTTCATCCAGGTTTACATTAACCTCACGGGGATTGTCCACTAATTCAAATTGTTCCATCCAGTTGCAGGTATGCTGTTCATCCATGACACTGAATCCATGTCCCCCGCCGGGTTCAGTTTCAATCCACATGTTTTCATTATATCCCAAAATTAAGTTGTACAAATCTTCAGCATGGTATCGGTGTGGCTCTGAAACGCTAAAATCCAGATAGAGAGGTGTATATTGTAGGTTATAGTGCATGCTCTGGGTTGAATCGGCAAAATATACCGCAGAGTTCCGATGATATTCAAATGGAACCTCTTCCGGTGTTCCCCCAAACCACTCCATCATGCTGTTATTTCCATCCATTTCGTAATATCGTCTTTCGCAATCCAAAATTCCAGATCCCGATGCAGTAGAGGCCACCATTGGACGCCGGGGATTTAAATGATTATTAGCAAAAATAGCACCTGCGGCTCCGCCCATGGAACCTCCAACCATGTAAATTCTGGCTGGATCAATTAAGAAATTGTTTTGAAGCCAAATAACCGCCCATTCGACGTATTCCTGAGCCCGCTGGTGATTATAATTATTGGGTGCTCCTCCATATGGCGATAAATAGAGCCATCCGCGGGTATTTGCTTCTTCATCAAATTCTGTGCTGTAGGATGAATTTTCATTTCCGCCCCATTGATGAAATACTACCAGTAAAGGGACAGGTTCTATTCCTAAATAATCAAAGGGAATTTGATAAGAAAAGACATCAACCGTGTCATTATTCATAATGACATATTCAGTGTAAACGGTTTGACTATGGACAAATCCCAAAAGACAAAAATATAACCAAACCATTCTTAAATTTGTCAACCTCATTTTACATGGGTAATTTAGATTAAATTGCTTAGTTTTCCGTCTAATAATATAGATAATATGGGAATATTACAGCGTCTAATATTGTCTAATAACTTTATGAACAATGGAATTAAGTTTTCCGAATCAATAATAATAGGACGAATTGAATTAAATTCCAACGATAATCACCAATTGTTTACAGGAGAATTATGATCAAACAAATCACAACATTGATTATGGGAATATTATTTCTCAACCTTTTATGTGCCCAGTTCACGCTTCAGGATGATGAGATTGATAGGACGGTAATCCAGTTTACCCATGAGGATGTATCGTTTGAGCCACAGGG
>CAZBBE010000104.1:0-4969 GCA_964489755.1 uncultured bacterium
TGAAAACTCTCTTCTTTGCAAATTCGGATCATAGCACGGGAATAGGGGCCGTAGGATGTTCGCCGTAAGGACTGCTGATTCACTATAGCAGCCCCATCAACCAGCCAGCCAATAGCACCGATATCTGCCCAGGTTAAAGTTGGATAATTAAAGATATTCGAATATTTTGCCTTCCCTGTCTGGAGTTGCTGGATGAGTTCATCGCGAGTGATGCCCAATGTTTCTGTAGCACTGTAGAGATATAAACCGTGACCTGCTTCATCCTGGACTTTAGCAATGAGCACCATTTTGGCTCTGAGTGATGGAGCTCGGGATATCCAATTGCCTTCTGGCTGCATGCCAATTACCTCTGAATGGGCATGCTGTGATATCTGCCGAATAAGATGGTTGCGATATTTATCTGGCATCCAATCCTTTGGTTCGATTTTTAATCCGGCATCAATTTTATCTAGAAATAACTTTTCTTTTTTTACAATCATATTTGAACTTTTTGAAAACTATCACAAATAGAATTTTTGCAGTAATTTTTCATGATTCTTAGACGAAAATATAACAAAAAATAGTCATCTACTTTCAGATCAAAATCTTCTGCTTATTCCCCAATATTTTTTGTGGTTTTTCTTCTAAAAAGATTTGATAAATACGTATGTGAATAATTGGGTAAATTTTGCGTTCAAGAAAAAATTAGTTTTTCCGATAATTAATTGACTTTTAAACCAGTAAGAATATTAATCAAAAAACTGATTCCTTCAATTCTACTTATGAGTTCCAAAGTAATAAATTATCTTACCCGAAAGAACATAAATTTGTGAGAAAAGACAAAGGGTCATCCCATTCCAAAAACTTGGTTAAGAAAATTAAATTAACCAGCGGTTCGAAATTTTTAGACATGCCATTTCCACTGAATTCTAAATCCATAGATAATATTATTCATAAAAATGATATTGACCTCAATTTAATAAGTATTAGGGAACTCCAAAGTTTAGTTAGTGAATTATCAGATAATTTTTCAGTTGAATTCTTACGTTTTGAATTCGGAATTCCAGGGTTGAAAGCAAACTCCATTGGACCCCAAGAAGAAATTAAAGTACTAAAAGAAAATGGTGCATTACCCTCAACTTATCCTCCCTTTGATGGTATTCCAAGGCTAAAAAAAGCAACCGTTGAATTTGTACACCAATTTTTAGATATTCATGTTTCTCCAACTAATTGCATCCCAACTGTCGGTGCCATGCATGGATGCTTCATAAGCCAAGCAATCGCGGGCAGACGAAAAGAAGTCTCTGATACAATTCTATTTATCGATCCGGGATTTCCTGTAAATAAATTACAAACACAGTTTTTAGGTCTGAAAAATATATCCATTGATCTGTGTGACTATAGAAGGGAGGATTTGGGAGAAAAATTAGAAGAAATTTTTTCTGCCGGGAAAATCGGAGGGTTACTTTGGTCGAGCCCGAATAATCCCACATGGACCTGTTTGACAGAGGCTGAATTAGAAATGATTGGAAAACTACTTACCAAATATGATGTAATTGGGATTGAAGATTCAGCCTATTTTGGAATGGACTTCCGTTATGACTATGGAAAACCAGGCCAACCTCCTTTTCAACCAACGATAGCAAAGTATACTGAAAATTATTTTATCATAATCTCAAGTTCAAAAATATTTAGTTATCCTGGACAAAGGATTAGTGTTACAATTTCCTCTGAAACTTTAATGACTAGAAAGTACCCTTATTTGAAAAAATACTTTAATTCAAAAACTATTCGAAGAGCATTTATTCATGGTGGAATTTATCCAACTACTGCAGGGGTACCTATAACCCCACAGCATGCATTGGCAGCTTTTTTTGAAACTGCCTGTACAGGTGAATTTGATTTCTTAGATAGCCTAAAGATTTACAAAGTTAAAGCAATAAAGGCAAAAAAAATATTTTTAAAAAACGGATTCACACTGGCTTATCCTGATGACAGTGGAAAACCCTTGGGAGATGGTTTTTACTTCACAATTCAAAGAGGAGATTTAACCAGCGGTGAATTATTATATATTATGCTTCAGTTTGGGATTGCAGGAATACCTCTGGATATTACCGGAAGTAAGAGAAAGGGTGTTCGAATTTGCATTTCTCTAATCCAAGAGGACAAGTTTGAAGAATTGGATAAACGAATAAAGGCATTAGATAAATACTTAACCAGCCTTAAAAAGTGATAATGTTAAACTATACAGAATATTTCTAGTACTAATTCAATAGATATTATTTAAAATTTTTCCGGGTATGAGAGCTTAAATTTCCTCAAAGATCAATCCTTAATAAAGAACTGATCTTTCTGCGGTGATAGCGGTCGGGCCATCCACAACGGTCGTCTTAAGCCTTTTGGATGTGTTTCACGTTCCTTCGCCCATTTATTCCATTTTTTAAAATGCTCAAAGGATTTATTCGTATCCACAAAAACATCTCCATATTTTTCATTAGGTTCCGGCTTAGATATACTGACTTTCTGAAACCAGCAATGGGCTCCAGAAATGGGATCCGGGTTGGTCGCATGGGTGATATTTTGGTGTACGCCACCATCACGCCACCAAATACGATTTGTATCCGGATCATCTGTCTTCCATGGTTTAATACCGGTTACTGTTTCCATCTTCCATTTCCCATCACCCATATTTTTAATGTTGACAGTATTTGTCATAAATCGATTCCCTTCGTCCTGTTGACGCCTCCATCTTCCAATATGATGTGAGCAGGCAACCACGCCAGGTTTAATGGCTTCTGTCACCCAGACCTTATCCACAAACCAACCAATCTCTGTCATGATCTTAAGCAAATCTCCGTTATCTATACCAAGTCGCTTTGCATCTTTAGTGTGAATCCAAATTGGATTCCTGTGGGCGATTTCTGTGAGCCATTTGGCATTGGCCGAACGAGAATGGATATGGGTCGGTAACCTAAAATTTGGTAACAGCACACATTCATTTTTCGTTTTATCCATTTCATCCGGGTGGACATGACTTTTAATTCTGTATCCCGGTGTAGCATGTTCCGGATAACCAAACTCAACCATAGTTTTTGAATAAATTTCCTGTCGTTTTGATGGTGTTGGGAATCCGCTATAATTATTACCATCTACTTGGATACCTACGACAAGTTCATTTTTTTCAATTTGGCCATTTTCTTTTACTGTAGCGCCTTCCATTAAATCATCCGGAACAGATTCTTCATTCTTCACATATACTTCCGGGTCAATCAAAAAAGCGCCAAACTTTCTCATATATTCCAATGACGTCAATCCTTCTTTTTCCGCCGCTTCAGGCAGGCCCTTCGTGTGTTCAAAAATATATTGATAATATTCATCAATATTAATTTTTTCACCTTCACGATATGGGCTCATAAAATGTTCGCGGATGCCCATATTGTCATCCTTGTCAATTCGCCAAGACAGTTCAATCCAAAATTCATCTTCTTCCCACACCTCACCAGGATTCACTTCATAGGTGAATTCTACTTCCTTCCCATCACGACGGGCTTTTTCACGTAGTACTGGCTGACGAAAAGCAATCCAAACACCCGCTTGTGTTTCGTAAGAATTAATATCGTGCCGTTCAGATGCATGACCCATTGGCAGTACATAATCTGCGAAAAAGGCGGTTTCATTCCAAGTGGGAGTTAATGCTACATGGCAACCAATTTTACCAGAATCGGATAACATTTCAATCCAAGTGAAGCCGTCAGGGTAAGTCCACACCGGATTAAAAACTCTCGTAAAATACACATCCAGCGAACAACGTTCATCTTTTAGGAGGTGAGGAAGAATCTCGCTCATTTCATAATGTGACAAGGTGTATTCTTTAGGCCAATTCAATTCATTCCATGCATCTGGACCCGCGGGTGAATCAAAAAATGTTGGATAAAATTTATTCCAAGCGCTGGGGGAGGTACCGCCCTTCGTACCCACAGAACCAGTGAGCACATTGAGTAAATGTAAAGTCCGGGCAACCTGCCATCCACCAAGATTCCCGATGGATGCACCCCTCCAAACATGAGTAGAGAGTTTGCTTCCTGCTTTACCAATAATTCGAGCAACACGTACAATTTGGTCTGCATCAATTTGGGCTTCTTTAGCCGCATATTCCGGTGTGTATTCCGCCCATTCTTCGCTCAACCGCATAATAAATTGGTCAAACTTGATGAGATCATCTGGATGCAAATTCTTGAGATAATCATCCCAGTTTACCCAATTTTCCAAATAATGACGGTCGTACATTTCTTCATCCAAAATAATTTTGGCCATAGCCATAAATACAGCCGATTCACTACCGGGATATGTGGGCATCCACTCATCCGCCATGGATGCTGTATTGGACAGGCGTGGATCAATAACAATCAGTTTGGCACCTTTCATCATGCCTTCCATTATCCGCTGGGCATGTGGATTAAAATAATGACCCGTTTCCAAATGAGATGATGCCAATAAAATCACTTCTGCATTAGTATGGTCTGGGCTTGGACGATCATATTTATGCCACATGGCGTAACCGGAGCGTGCACCGGCTGAACAAATATTTGTGTGAGAATTATGACCATCCACGCCCCATGCTTTCAGAACACGTTCTGTATAACCTTCATGTCCAGGCCGACCCACGTGGTAAACGACACCATCTTTTCTTTTCCTGATAGAATTAGCAATTTTTTCTGAAATTTCATCTAATGCTTGGTCCCATGAGATCCGTTCCCACTTACCAGAACCCCGCTTCCCTTTTCGTTTTAATGGATAAAGAATACGTTCCGTATCATTAATCTGGTTGATCGTTGCGGGACCCTTTGCACAGTTTCTTCCTCGGCTGCCAGGATGGTGAGGATTCCCTTCAAACTTCCGGACCTTATTGGAGTCTTTATCAATATAGGCCAACAAACCACAGGCTGATTCACAATTAAAGCAAGTGGTTGGCACAATGGAATAATGCCGT
>CAZBBE010000105.1:0-4958 GCA_964489755.1 uncultured bacterium
GAACCGATTCTAATTGGTCTCTCACTCTGGCAGCATCTTCAAATCTTTGTTCATCAGACCCACGATTCATTTCCCTCAATAAAAATCGTTCCGTATCACTTGTCTTGCCATGTAAAAACGAGGTTACCGTTGCAATCATTTTATCGTACTCTTTCTCCGACACCAATCCTTCACATGGACCTCCGCACTTTTTTATGTGATAGTCAAGACAGAGAGATACCTTTTTGTCTTCTATGGTCTTCCTATCCAGTTTGAACGTACAACTTCGTATTTGGTACACATGATGAATCATTTTTAATACAGCTCTCAAATGGTTTACATCGGTATAGGGACCAAAATAGCGTGAACCGTCTTTTACAATTTTCCGTGTGAGAAATACCTGAGGAAATGGCTCATTTGTGATTCGAATGAACGGAAAGGATTTTCCATCTTTCAGGTCAACGTTATATTTTGGCTGGTGCTGTTTAATTAGATTTGCTTCGGTGAAAATCGCTTCAACCTCATTGGAGGTAATGATCCATTCGATGTCACTGACCCGTTTTACCATAGATTGATTTTTAGGGGTCTGATATTTGTTTTTTTGGAAATAGGAGCGCACCCTATTTTTTAGATTTTTGGCTTTACCTATATATAATATTTTCCCTTTTGTATCACTGAAAAAATAAACCCCCGGGCTTGTTGGAACTGAATCTAAAGTGGGGGGGATTTTTATACTTTTGTCTTTACTCATTAAATTGGGTTACTCGTCCCATAATTAAATCAGTTACCATTATGTTTCCTGGGCCAATTCCACTAATACTCCGCCCGAATCTCTGGGATGAATAAACGTTACTAAAAATCCTTCTGCTCCTTTTTTCGGTTTCTGGTAAATGACAGAGATTCCCTTTTCTTTTAGTTCTGCGATTGCGTTATAAATATCATCCACTTTCAGGCATACATGGTGTATCCCTTCCCCCTTTTTGTCCATGAATTTCTGTATGGCAGAGTCTGATTTAACAGATTCCAATAACTCGATCTTTCCTCCTCCGATATCATAGATTCCAGTTTCCACTCCCTCGTCTAATACCTTTTCCCTCCCTGTCGATTTTATTCCCAATACGTGCTCCCAAAATGGAGATCTTTTATCTATTGATTTTACAGCAATGCCAATATGTTCAATCCCAATGATTTTCATGTTAAACCTGCTTCTTTCCCATTTGAATTTAATGTCAATCCCAATCCATTTCCATCAGGCAGAAGCGGATGTCCGTTCCGAATTTTTGCCCCATCATAGGGGTCATTTTTTATAAGCAGATGTCCATCCAGGTCAAGAAAATCTGCTTGAGATGCGAACTGGCTCATTGCGGTAATTCCCACAGAAGATTCAACCATACATCCCAGCATCACCTTCAATCCTGAATCATTGGCACACCTGATCATTTTTGGGACCTCTTCACATCCACCACACTTCATCAGCTTAATGTTAATCCCGTGAAATGAATCTGCTAATTGTGGAATATCATCAGAATTTAAACAATTCTCATCAGCAATGAGCGGTATTGGTGATGCTTGTTTTAATTCTTTCATCAAATGGAGTTCGACCGCTTTCAGGGGTTGTTCAATCAATTCCACATTTTTATCTTCCAACCAGTTGCACATAGACCTCGCTACATCTAAGGTCCATCCTTCATTAGCATCCACACGGATGAGTTTATCTGTCTCTTCTCGAATTTTTCCAACGATCTCTTTATCTTTTTCGGACCCTAATTTTATTTTTAAAATCTTATAATCATCGGCCTCTTTAATTTTTTTATGCATTAATTTAAGGTCGCCAATTGCAATAGTGTATGAGGTCGGTTGGGTGATATCCTTTTCAAAACCGAGCATTTCATATACAGGTTGATTGCTGTGCTTTCCCAGTAGGTCAAACATCGCCATGCTGAAAGCAGTGTCAAGTGACCTAACTCCATTGGTATATGGATTGATATAATTTTTAAGGTCCTGTATTTGTTCAAAGTCAGGGAGCGTGGAGGGAAAGGTATTAAGTATTTCAATGCAATCCGAAAAAGTTTCTCCATACCGGTTTGATGGAGCTGCTTCTCCCCTCCCGACCGTACCATCACTCTCAAGGTAAATATAAATAATATCGTAATGGTTGTGTGTGCTTCGAGATATCCCAAAAGGGTGGGTACATTCAATACGATAGGGCGTGAACGTTAATTCCATTTTCTCAATTCAAAATCAATATGTTCAATCAATCCTCTCTCTCCGAATCGAACCAGGTCAGTAGTGGGAAGGTGATGTTTATCCTGGATGCTTTCACAAACATTCAGTGCAGTTATCTCATCCAGGTGCACTGTCATTAAGTTTATTCCTATAAATTTTGATGGCTTGAATAGTGTAACCAGGTCCACACACTGGTCCATCGTTTTTTCAAGACTGAGCATAGGTTGGCCCGCGGTATCCATCTTACGATTGGTGTCATGGGTCAATATCATAAAATCCGGCATGGAACCGTGAAGCAGTCCTAAGGTTACACCAGAATATAACATGTGCGCTATTGCGCCCTGCCCTTCCACAATGATACAGTCACAGTTCCCGGAACATTTATCAATGACATGCTCAATCTCTCCCGCCATAAAATCTCCCCTGACCGCATCAACGGGAGCACCACGCCCACCAAGTAGGATTCCGGTCTGGCCGGTCCCGATAAATTTAGCTTTCCAGCCTTTTTTTTGCAGGTGCACAGAGATCTCCCAGGCGGTTGTCATTTTTCCACTATCACAGTCAGTCCCTACTGTTAACAGTACCGGTATTTTTCGTTCTTTCCAAGTGCCCTTTGGAAAGTGTGGAGGGTCCGGTGGTTTTCTTAGGTCAATTAAGTTTACACCATACTTTACAGCTGTTGAGCTTATTTCTTCATCATCTTTTAGAAAAATATGCATCCCACTAACGACATGACAGTTATTTTTGATTGCTGAAAGAATTTCTTCCTTGTGTTCCGGTGATATAAAACCACCCTGAGGAGCACTCCCTATCACTAGCGTATCCGGATTGAATTGTATTGAATCTTTGAATGAGCCAACCACCGGAATATTACCACCATATCCCAAGATTTCCTGAACAGATTTTCCCGCATTTTTCCTATCAATGACAGCGGAAATACTTTGAGGCTCATACCGAATGAGCATATTTCCTGTTTTGTTCAGAATATAATCAAAAGCACCAGAAGCGAGAATGGCATACCTGGGCATTAGTGTTCATTCACGAAATTTTGGTGGACGTTTTTCAATAAATGCGCTCAGACCTTCTTTTGTCTCACTATTTCCAAAAAGATTACTGAACGATTCAAGCTCATTGGAAAGACCTTCACCCATTGTTTTTCCCACAGAATCATTGATACACCTTAGAGATTCCGCAACAGCGTGTGGACTGTTTTTCAAAATTATACCTGCACAATTCTTTACAGTGGTTAATAACTCATGTTGTGGTACGACCTTATTTAACAATCCAATCCTGAACGCTTCTCGGGCATCAATATTGTGTCCGCTAATTATAAGTTCGGTTGCCAAACCTTTTCCCACAATTCGTGGAAGTCTCTGGGTTCCTCCCCACCCGGGAATTAATCCTAATTTAACCTCCGGTTGACCAAAAATAGCGTTCTCACTGGCAATGCGCAAATGACAGGCGAGACACAGTTCACAGCCTCCACCCAGCGCAAGTCCATTCACTGCAGCAATAACAGGCTTGCAAAAATTTTCAATTTTAACCGTCAAAGTCTGCCCCAATTTTCCAAACTCAAGGGCCCCCTGTTTGTCCAGTTTCTGCATGTATTTAATGTCTGCACCGGCAATGAACGCTTTTTCTCCAGCTCCGGTTAGAACAATAATCCCTGTGTTTTGATCATTCTCAAGAGTTACAAAAGCATCATGGAGTTCATTCAGAACATCAACATTTAGAGCATTTAATGCATCGGGTCTGTTGATGGTTATGGTAGCGATATAATCTGCAATTTCAATGAAAATAAATTGAGGCCGACTCATATGTTTTTCCTTTGAATAAAGTTAATCACGGAAGGTACGGCTGAAAAGAACCATTACCGTGAATATTTCCAATCGACCCAACAACATACAAAAAGATAAGAGCCATTTTCCAATATCAGGGAGCATTGAATAATTATCTGTTGGCCCGAAGTCACCAAAGGCGGGTCCGATGTTTCCGATGGCTGATGCTGCTAAACCAACCGCAGAATTCATATCTAAATCCATGGCCGAAAGAAAAAGAGTTGTTGCAGCAAATATAAATACATAAAATAGAAAAAATCCCACAGTATTTCGAATCACATCTCCGGGAATATACCTGCTGCCAATTCGAATAGGAATGATTGCCTTTGTGTGAAGCATCTGCCTTGTTTCAATGGCAATATATTTTAAAATCAAGATCACCCTTATTATTTTCATTCCTCCCCCTGTTGAACCGCCCATACCACCAACAAACATAAGGAGAAGAAGAATAAATTGCGCAAAATATGGCCACAATTCGTAGTCAGCAGTCACATACCCCGTTGTTGTCAGAATGGAAACGGTTTGGAACAACGAATCTCTGAAATGATGGTGTGACCATGAATTTCCCTGAACATACAATCCCAGACTAATAGACAGAGTTATGAACGCAGCAATGCCCAAATAGTAACAAAATTCTCTGTCTTTAAAATAAGAGGTTACATCCCCGGAGATCGCCCTGAAATGAAGGGTAAAATTAATTCCAGCAAAAAACATAAATAGGACCATTACATAATGGATATATGAATTTTCAAAGTGGGCGATGCCAGCATTTTTTGTAGAAAATCCTCCCGTTGGCATGGTGGTAAAGGAGTGACAAATCGCATCAAACCAGTCCATTCCCCCCACACCAAGTAAAAGAGTTTCGGCAAGAGTAAAACCAAAATAGACCATCCATAAATATTTTGCTGTTTCCCT
>CAZBBE010000106.1:0-4899 GCA_964489755.1 uncultured bacterium
AGAATGTTGTTCTCCCGCAGAATTTCATGTATTGCTATCCCAATCCGTTCAATTCTGTTATAAGTATCATGTTTTTTATTCCGGTGGAGGACGAAGTAAAGATTTCGATTTATAATATTTTGGGTGAACGTGTATTCAGAGATAACTATGCATCTAAACCGGGTTTAACAACACTAAACTGGGATGGCAGGGATAGAAATGGGCAAAATTTGCCTACAGGACTTTATTTTTACCATTTATCTGGGGGGAACAAACAAATGATGAATAAAATAACGATCTTGAAATGATTCTGATGAACTTAAAAGAAAATTTATTAAATAATTCAAAATGGTATATATTTCCATTTTTATTGTTACTCTTAGCCTGCCCAACCGAGGATGAGCCGCCCGAGCCTTCGCCCCCTGACCCGCAAGAATATATCGAGGAGGGTTGGGATGATCTTTCTTCAGGTTCTTATGAGGATGCCTTAGAAAATTTTAATGAGGCACTATCAATTGATCCTGAGAATTTAGAAGCGACCATGGGAAAGTCATGGTGCCTGTTTTTTATTGATAGTGGAAGCTCCATGGAAATGATGAGATATCTCTTTGAGAAAGGAGTGAATGACTCTACATGGGCAGCAGATGCTAACTGTGGTCTGTCAATTGTTACTTTTGCACAGGGACACTATGCGACTGCAATTGCTTATGCGGATTCATTATTATCTATTGACCCTGTTTATGTGCTTGCATTTTATACAGAGATCGATTATCATGATGTTCTGATTGTAAAGGCACAGGCCCAATTCTTGACACTTGAATATGTTGAGGCAAACATATCCATGGCACAAATAAATCCATCACTATATCTTGATTCTTCCCAGGATAGCTGGGAAGTAAACGGGATACAGTATTCTACGTTTGAGTCAGCTCTATCAGCTGTTATTGCTTCAGTTACGTCAGAGTATGATTCCGGAGGCTTTATTTCCAATCCCTGAAGGAATAAATTGGAAAAAAATTCCTTCGTTCCATAATTATATTCCTTTTTTGGTAGAACTACCAAATTAATAATTTTTTATAAATAAATAGTATATCTTTATATATTAACATATATAAGAATTACTTAAATAATTATATTATATATAATTTATTTGGTATAACTGTTGTTTTTATTCAGGTAGAAATATGACTATTTATTCATATCGATGGATTTTATCCTGCATCCTAACAGTTATGCTGGCATTTTTGTTTATAGGGTGTAGCACAACGAATAACATTCCTACACTGGAGATTACGGTTGAGGATAGCACACCGCTCCCGGGCTCCACTCAAACATTGACCGCCACTGTTACTGATCAGGATACAGCAGATATAGTTTCGGTTACATGGGACATTAGTGAGGGAAATCCCTATGCTGCAACCGGTCTTACTATTGAATACACCGCTCCGGAAATTGAAACTGTTGACACCATCAGGGTGGAGGCAAATGACCAGAATGGCGGGATCGTAACAGAAACCATAATCATGTTTGTGACAAACGGCTCCCCGCAGATTTTATCATACACAATAAGCCAGGA
Source organism: uncultured bacterium (assembly GCA_964489755.1). Taxonomy (GTDB): domain Bacteria; phylum Fidelibacterota; class Marinisomatia; order Marinisomatales; family AB-629-J13; genus AB-629-J13. Next base: position 1,556 of record CAZBBE010000106.1, read on the forward strand.
TGCGGTACTCTTGGGAAACGAGGTTACACTGACAGTCACAGCATCAGACCCTGAATCACTGCCACTAACATATAATTTTTCTTCTTCAGGAAATGTTGGTGTATTTGTGAACCATGAGCCCGAAGATTCCATCGCAATTTGGGAGGCCCCCTTTAACCCCGATTTGGCCGAGGAATATGATTTGTATGTTACCGTATCGGATTCTCTAGGAAAATCAGCCTCAGACACGTTATCGGTAAATGTTTATTCAGAGCATGGAACCATGTGGGTGGTAGACAGCGGGCTTAAATCAGTGCGAAAGTATGATGAAGATGGTAATTATATTTTGAGCGCTGAGGAATCGTTTGACTATCCCGTGGCCATTGCCAATAATCATCCGGACTGGTTTGGATGCTGGGTTGCGGATAATGGATTAGGAAAGATCGTTGAAATTGATGAGGACGGTTCCACAATCCAGACCTATGACAATCTTTCAAATATCACCGATATTGATTACCATGAAAATACGGGCACTATTTGTGCATTAAGTCGAGCAAACAAGACCCTCACACTAATAATCGGAACAGAAGTGCAAACCATACACGGGTTCCAGTCTCCTAATTCAATTGCTGTTAATCAGAGGTCTGATGAGGTTCTGGTTTCGGACTACGGGCACCAGCAAATTATCGTGATTGACCTATTGCCGGATGATGGAGTTTATCCTGATACTGTTTCGTCAGAACATTATTTTGATCAATTAAATGGTACATTAAATGGGCCGGTAGCAGTAGCAATTACAAATTATTCAGAAGCAAACGGTGTAATGATATTGGTCGCAGATAAAATTAATAATCGTATAGAACGGGTACCCTATAATTTTTATTACGGGGATGCCAATGACCCAGGACCAATTACAGATGTAACTCAACCTATTGCACTGACCACAACCCTTAACTACACATGGGTTATTGAGGAAGATGGTCCGGTTCGATATTTTGAGACAAACAGCGGGTCCTCATCCGATATTATCACGCTTGAAGAATTAGCAAGCTCAAAACCCAGAGTGATTGCCGGTGATTATTTAAAAGATGCAGTTTGGATTGGTGATAATACCGAAAATAAAATAATTAAAGCTCGCTATCTAAATGGTGATATTGTTAGTGATGTCAGTATTACAGTAATAAATTTTGTAGAAGATATTGTCATAAATCGTTGAAATTTTGATGAACTCTTTAGCACACTGTCATATATAGAGAACCAGTAATAAAAACTATATTTAAATGATTGAACTAAGCTTCAGTTACCGGTCTCCAATAAATATCATTTTTCCTCATACCTTCCAAAAGAATACATAAATTCAATTGATTGGAAAAATCCTTTTTTGAGGATTTTCATAATCAAACACTATCCTGATGTGATCAATATGTGTGGATTAAAAAATTATATTAAAAGTTTTGAATTAATATGAATATGAGATTCACACCATTCAAATCAGGAATATTACCTATATTAATTTTAGCTGTTCTTTTTTCACAGTCGCCACAAGACGGTTTTGAAGTTTTTATGTATTTCACCGATGATGAAATTCCCTTTGGTCCTAATTCATCCCAGGTTACTATTTTTGGTTCTAACGATAATCTTGATGGGTGGGTGCACACCAATGGAAAATCCTTGAGATTTAGTGATAAAAATTGTCCTGTATTTTCCGGACCAATAACTGTAACCCCCGAGAATGAAATTTATTGGGGTGCGTGCAAACCGGCGGATTTTACAGATTCTCTTGGTGTTTCATTTATAGATACTATTCCCTATATTAATTACAAGCTTCAAAATTATGTTGATCATTTTAAAGAAACTGCCTCAGTTATCCTGAATAATGATAGAATGATAGGGCGCGATGAAATGAGCGATACGTTGATAATGACAGAAATAAATTTTATGGGGAATGGCGGGTTCTATTCTACACAATGGTGGTATCTCATCCCTCCGGTGATGAGACCCCTGAAAAGTTCAGCCTTTTACTATGATTCAACATCTAATGGGCAAACTGTACAGGAAATGTCATTGCGCCTGGTTACGTTCAACATGGATAAGGGGAAATGGGTCGATGCATATGAACAGGTCAATAATTATAATAAAGCAGTGGCCCTGATCATGAATAAATATGATATTGATGGTACCGATCTATCTTTTACCGTGAAAAATTTTCACAAAGGAGACAAAGTTTTTATTGAATCTTTCACAAGCAATAAAATGTTATCGTTTGTTATGGCCGCTGATGTGATTGAAACTCCCTCAGAACATATGATGCTCATGGATTCTATAGAGTACAGTTTTTCATCAGTTTCAGGGTTTTTTGATAATGAATTAGTAAATTTGTATCAAATGAAAAATTCGGGTGAATTGAATCCTGACATTCCATTCAACGCATTTCAATATTTTCATAATCACCCTGATAAGGAATCATATAAATGCCAGGTTGACGGTTTCCATCATTTTGATTATCGTTACTGGACGTGTTTGGATAAGTACGACCCCGATAGTTGTATTGAACCAAATACTGGGAAATCTTTTGTGATCTCACCCCCAACCTATCATCCCTACTCAGGTCCAGAGGTTATTTATGTAAAAGGAGGACAGGTGTCCGTTCATGGAATTGTAAAGGGTCAGTACACAATAGTTACGGATGACTCCATAAAATACAAGAGGCACGATGATAGTTCATTTAGTGAACAGATTTGGGGGAATATATGGCTCACTGATAATGTAGTGTACGCTGACTCTGACCCAGATGGAGCGGTTGTGCACCCCGATTCCGGGGGAACAGACAATATTCTTCGTCTTATAGCGGGGGGAAACATCATCATCGGCAATACAAAGGAGAATGGGGCTCGAAATTCGCAGTATGGCAAAGATATTATAATCAACGGAGCACTAATGTCTCTCCAGGGTGGATTTTTAACTCAATATTGGCAGAATTCAGTATCAGATAAACTATGTTCTGACTGTAGCCTACCAAATCAGGAAGGTGATTGGGAATATTCTCTTGGTGATGGACGGGGAGGACTCCGGAATCAAACTGTTTCTAACATTGTGAAACCTGTGTACACAGGTTCAAATGATTTACGAGGGAAGATCCATCTTTGGGGTTCACTTGCACAGAAAAAAAGAGGATACGTGAAACGTAGTACTCCCGGTCCATATAACTCCTCCTCTGGAATCGGATACGATAAGGATTATCACTATGACCGTAATTTTTTAAAAAAAACAGGGTCAATCCTAATTGAGAGTGACAAAATAGTTCATGTTGATTTTGAATGGATGTCTTTAAAGGGTGAAACGCCATTTGAACTAAATTTTGTTCC
>CAZBBE010000107.1:0-4827 GCA_964489755.1 uncultured bacterium
ATTGCCATTATGGATGCAGTGTAATTGTGCCCTTGTTACCCATTCTTTGAATAAATTTGGTTATGGTTATGAAAGAAAAAGGTACTCAAAACCTCTTATTTACAGAGCCTCTCGCCTCATTTCAGGGATTAACACTGTCGGAAATCAACCGCTATCTGCCTGCCATAAGAAAAGCAGATGACATTTTTCCAGATGAAGGGAAGTTAGAAGACGGATTATACCTTGCAGATGCGATAGGGGGGCTTTCACGATTTCCTGATAAATCTGTGGATTTGATCATTGCTGACCCTCCATTAAACCCCATTCGTGAGGGAGTTAATATGGGAGCACCCATAACATTGAGTGAATATTATCAATGGAATGAAGATTGGTTAGCAGAATCCAGTAGAATTTTAAAGGCAACCGGTGCCATTTATCTCATGTGTGATTGGAAAAAATCTGGGATGTATCATAGTTTAATTTCTCAGTATTTTCATATACAGTCCCGGATTACTTGGCAGAGACTCATTGGTAATGATAGAACTCAGGCTAGGGGATGGAACAATGCTCTTGCAGATATTTGGTTTGCCACAAAATCTGAGGAATTTCTCTTCCATGGAAACATGATTAACCTTTCAGATGAAGAGGAGAATTTACAGGATAAGGTGAATAATTTCTGGGCAGATATTTCCAATAAAGAGGATTCAAACAACCTGAATGAAGAGGTCCCCGCAGAAATTATAGGCCGAATATTGGAAGCCAGCAGTTTCAAATTAAGCTGGGTAGTGGACCCGTTCACCCACCACGGTTTAACCGGGGCTGTAGCAAAAACAATGGGCCGCCGTTTCATTGGACTGGAGATAAATCAGGACAGACTGCTCATGGCTATGAAAAGAATTGATCAAACATAAAGGAAAAATTTAATGTCTTATTTTGAGCAAATAAAAGCCGATATGTATTCTTCGATGAAATCCGGAGACAAAGAGAAAACAGCTACACTTCGTACCGTGCTATCCATATTAAAGGCAAAACGGATAGATAAGCGGGATGATTTAACTGAGGCAGAAGAGCTGAAAGAACTTAGAACATTTTCCAAGCAACGGAATGAAGCAATGGACATGTTTGAAAAAGGCGGGAGAAATGATCTGGTACAGAAAGAACTGAATGAATTAAACACAATAGAGCACTATTTGCCAAAGATGATGGATGAAAAATCTATTCGGGAATTGATTCAGAAAATCATTATAGAAACCGGAGCGTCCGGAATGGCAGACATGGGGAAAGTTATGCCCCAAATCATGAAAGCAGGTGGAGGGCTTATTGATGGGAGAACTGCCCAGACAATTGTGGGGGAGCTCTTATCCTGAGGAAATGACTTTTCTCGATGCATTAGCGGGCATGATGCTTGCCTGGTTCGGGTACCGTGGATTTAAAAAAGGGCTGACAGGTGAAATAGGACATGTGGTCAGTTTGATAGGAGCCGTTATCATTTCCATGTCCTGGTATGTTACCCTGGGAGATTTTTTTTCGAGCTGGTTTCCTGTTCATGGATATGCCCTTATTGGACTTGCATTTTCAGCTCTCTTTTTCCCTATTTTGATTCTCTTTAGAGTATTATTTAAAATCATAGAGTTTTTTATCTCAACATCAGGATTGAGCCCACTGAATAGCTGGCTGGGGATCATTACGGGATTAGTAAAGGGAATTCTCATCCTTGCAATGGTGATCTGGGGGCTTGAACTAATCAATAACTCACGATGGACAGGTATAGTCCAATCTAATTTCAGATATGCTTCCAAACTCTCGGATATTAGGAAAACTGTCTGCCAGCGTTATGGCTGGGAAGACCCAGTTATCAATGGTAGTAGGTTTATTGAGGAGTGGCTTGCTCCAGACCAACACCAAAAACAACCATGAGTAGAATCTCTCAGGAAGTCATAGAACAGGTACGCCAGACTGCTGACATTTTGGACATCATTTCCGGAGTGGTGAATCTGAAAAAACGTGGACAGAATTATTTTGGACTCTGCCCCTTTCATAATGAAAAAACACCATCTTTCAGCGTAGCGCCAGCAAAAGAAATATATCATTGTTTTGGATGTAATGCAGGGGGGAACGTATTTCATTTTTTAATGGAATATGAGAAAATGACTTTTGTGGAAGCAGTAAAAAACTTGGGTGACCGTTACGGGATAGAGGTGAAGCTGGGAGATGATGACAGAAATCAGGAAGAACTCAAAAGATTGCGAGATTTTCAATCATCTGCATTGAGATTTTATGAAAAATTACTAAGCTCAGCGGAGGGGAAATCGGTTACGAAATATCTTCAGGGCAGAGGTCTTTCTAAAGACATAATAAAAGATTTCCAATTGGGATTTGCTCCTGACTCATGGGACCGTCTTCTAAAACTGGCACGAAAAAATGGAATTCCTGGGAAAATTATGGATAAATCCGGACTGTTTACCCGCACAGAAAAAGGGGTGTTTGACCGGTTTCGAAATCGCCTTATGTTTCCCATTCATAATCCCGGCGGACAGGTGATTGCCTTTGGCGGTAGAGCCATGGATGAAAAAGATCCTGCGAAATATATGAATTCTCCGGAAACAGTTTTATATTCAAAGAGCCGTGTGTTTTACGGACTGAACAAGACTCAGAAAGCCATTCGAAAAGCAGGAACAAGTATCCTAGTGGAAGGGTACATGGATTTTCTACAGCTTTACCAGGCAGGCATTACCAATGTACTTGCAGTTGCCGGGACTGCCTTCACGGAAAACCATGTGCACCAGGTACGAAAATTAACCCGAAAAATTATATTAATGTATGATGGAGACAATGCCGGACGGGAAGCCTCAGTTCGGACAGGATATTTGCTATTACGAGGTGGTATCGAGCCATTGATCGTTTCTGTGCCAGGCGGTCTAGACCCGGATGATTGGGTAAGACAGGATGGTGCAGAAGCAATAAATGAAAAAATAAAAACTGCCCAACCGCTTATCACTTATCATATTCAACGGTCCAGTGTGAATAAAATGTCTCCTGTGGAACGATCCGGGTTCATAGGTGGGATGGTAACAGAAGTTGTGGGGATTCAAGACAACATCTTCAGGAATGAGATTTTTCGTTCCATTTCAGATGAAATGCAGATTAACGAACGGGATCTTCTTGCTGTAGCTGACAAAGAACATCGCCGGAGAAGGATGCGCAGGACCAAAAGTGATGTAAAGAGCAACGTACCCCTCTTTTCATCCCAGGGTGAAAAAGCTCAACTGGAACTAGTGAAACTCTTAGCGGGGGAAGACTTGACCATCAGACAGAAAATTCGTGATACAGTGATACTAGACTATTTTACATCACCAGTATTAAAAAAACTAGCGGAGTTCTTTTTTAGTCAGTATGAAGTGGTAGATTACGGAGCAGTGCTTCAGAATTTTGAAACAAAAGATGAGCAGGAAACAGTAGCAGGAATTTTGCTGGATTTATCTGTGCCGGAAGAGGTTGACAGAACCATAGACGATTGTATCAATTCATTGAAGGCTGGACCTTTCCGAAAAAAAATTGAATCAGCCAGAATGAAATTACGGGAAAAAGAAAGATCAGGGAAGGATATTTCAGATTTATTAATGGAGATTTCCGAACTGCGGAAGGAGTTGAACTCCCTTAAAGCAGGAAATAGGTAATCATTGTGTTTTTTCTTAATTGCTTATTTATTTCAACAGGTTTTTACATATGTAATATGGTTACCAGAGGGTGAATAATATTTAAAAAACAGCATTAGAAAAAGTATAGGAACCAAATCCATGCCCATGTACGATTATAATTGCCATTCCTGTGGCCAACCTTTTGAGGAACTGGTATTTTCCAGTACTGTTCCAGATGATGAGATTACTTGTCCCAACTGCGGTGAAAACAAAGCGGTAAAACAGTTGTCTGCTCCGGCGGTTTCTGTGGGGTCGTCCTTTGAGCCCGCCTGTGAAAAACCGAGGTGTTCCACACCCGTCCAAAGCGGTTTTGGTTGAGCTAACTAATCCTGAGTCTCAGGATAAAAGCACTAAGTAAACACTTCATATATTACGGCAGGTGTGAGGGGAAGCACATTCCAGGTCCCCTGGCATTTATTTAGGGTCTCCCCAGAATAACAGAAGTATAGTATACATTAAGACACATCATAAGTTTTAAAATTATTTTTACAAGGCTGTCCATAGGAAAACCATGTTTTTTGATCTTCCAGATCCATAATCATGGAAGTTTTTGTAATAATATGCTGTGATTCCGGGATCGTAATATCCCTGTGACGGCAGAGAGATTGGGGATGTTTCTCGTGATCCCTCAGAATTTCCTGAATACTTTTAACATCAAGAGGTTTCTGTTCATTTAATAGGGTTTCCATGCGCACATGGCGAAACTCTGATAGATACCTTCTGGGATTGGGAGGTTCTGCTGCATCTATCTTATTCGGATTCATAAAATGGTTGGTATGGACCAGAACCCCGTTTTCAGGATCAATAAACCGTAAACTGTCCGGCGCCAGTTCTATATCCACTGCACCATGGGAAGCCTGACCGATGATAAAATTAGCTGTGCAGGAACGGGGGGAATCCGTCAGAACATCCAGGGCCTTATCCATGCTACGGGACCTCAGTACCTCATAGCAGCGGAGATGAAAAGGTTTTTGAAACCGGGCCCAATTGTCAGAGGTGGAACACATGCCGTTTACCGCCAGGCCCACACCCTCCGAGTTCATGCCAGGCTTCCCTGCGAAAATCCCTGCCTCAGTAAACGCCGTCCGCCGCAGACCATCTGTATCGGTACTGGTGACTAAAACGCAATCCACGTCCGGTATCCAATCCC
>CAZBBE010000108.1:0-4801 GCA_964489755.1 uncultured bacterium
CATTGGCTATATAAGCATCGGATAAAAGAATTATAGGTGTCATATGCTCCAGGGCAATTCGACAAGCTTCAAAAGCGACATAAAAACAATCTGCCGGAGTGGATGCAGCTATAACAGGAATTGGAGCTTCTCCATTTCTTCCAAATAATGCCTGAAGTAAATCAGCCTGCTCTGTTTTCGTGGGCATCCCGGTGGAAGGACCTCCACGCTGAACATTTACAATGACCAGTGGAAGCTCAGTGGAGATTGCCAGACCCATTGCTTCCGATTTAAGCGCAATACCGGGGCCGCTAGTTGCCGTTATTCCCAATAAGCCTGAAAAAGACGCACCAATCACACTCATGATTGCAGCGATTTCATCTTCAGCTTGAAATGTTTTCACCTTAAAATTTTTATGACTAGCTAAAATATGAAGAATATCGCTTGCAGGTGTAATGGGATATCCCCCATAAAATAATTCACAGTTTGATTTATTTGCTGCAGCCATTAATCCATAACACAGGGCTTGGTTGCCCATAATATTTCTGTAAATCCCCGGTTTAAATGTTGCCTTGGGGACTTTATAGGATGATTGAATAGCCTCAATTGTATCCCCATAATGATACCCCGCTTTCAATGCACGAACGTTAGATTCCACTAATTCCGGCCGTTTAGCAAACTTCTTTTTCAAAAATAATAATGTAGAATCCATAGAACGGTCATACATCCAGAACATGAGTCCCAATGCAAACATATTTGTACTGCGGGAAACTGTTTTTGGTGAAAGGCCCATGTCTTCCACGGCATGTGCTACAATTTTGGTCATGTCCAAATCAATAAGCTGATAGTTCTTCAATGTATCATCTTCAAGCGGATTTGATTCCCAGCCTGCCAGTTTCAGATTCTTCTTGGTATAATTTGCCTTATTCGCCAAGATGATTCCACTTTCCTTTAAGTCCTGCAAATTAGTTTTTAATGCAGCCGGATTCATGGCAACCAAAACATCAAGATCATCTCCGGGAGTTTGAATTATATCACTGCTGAATTGAATTTGAAAGGAACTGACCCCTGCCAAGGATCCTGCAGGAGCACGGATTTCGGCAGGAAAATCCGGATACGTTGCCAAATCATTCCCCATAACCGCAGTTGTTTCGGTAAATTGAGACCCGGTTAATTGCATTCCATCTCCGGAATCGCCTGCAAAACGAATGACAACACGATCGACCTCTTTAATTTTCTTATATTTTTTTTCTGACATGGGATTCCCTTAAAAAATGGCGAAGACGAGGATTGTAAACATTCTATTCGACAGTAATTTTCCTGTACACAAAATTGAATTTAATACTGTCCTTAAAAGCAAATCAAAAGGAATGAAGCGAAGGATAGAATTATTTGCATTCTTATTACACATTAAAAAAAATGGTGGGTTTTAAAATAGAAAATAATCAATTTTTCATTTTTTTTCAATTTCCAGTAAATATTGACCGATATTCATTAATTGTGTAAACTTAAGTCACAATGATTAAAGATATGCTCGACCCACGTCAACTTCCCCTTTTTCCGGAATTATCCAAGGAATCGGATATCGCATCCATCACTTCCCTTCCGGAGTTTGATAAAGCCTTAAGCAATCTGATCAAGATCAGTGATTTAGGCGCATTTATTCAGTTAAATATTTCGGGGCTCGAACGGGGTTATTCCCTGAATATCAATGAAATGGTTATTCCCAATGATTTTCTTAAGGATGGTTCTCCAAGATCGGTTAGTTATCATTTATTCCCGGATACGTTGCGGAATCAACTCAAAAAATACACGTATGAGGTAAAATCTTTTTTCAATTCTAAGAATTCATTTCATACGGATTACGGGTATTTTTTATTCAGATCTCATTTTACTATGTGGAGACATTTTATCGAGGAAATGGAAAAAACTGTCAGTGATTATCTCTATTCTGTGTGTAAGGGAAATCAATATGGAAAATATTTTCTGAACACATTTCGAAACGGATATGATTTTTTATTCGCTATTGCAGATATCACAGCACCATGGGAGAAACGGGATGGAGTTTTCCTGAAAGACATTGAAATAATCAGAGCTTCACTGAAAAATAATCTACAGACAGGATTTCATACTCCCACAACAGATATTGATTTTCCGTTTCACATCATGGTAGCAAAAACGGAACACATTCCAATGTCAGTCTCCAGGTTTGTTTCCCGTGTCCGCATCACTTCTGTGTTTAAAACCATTCATCTAGAATATCTTGCGGATAAATCCATCAATGATGTTGAAGATATTAAAAATTTAGTGAAGTTTATTTAACTGGATTATCACCTCTTTCTCTCCCAAAAATAGCTTTAGATAATAATAATAATTCGTGTCTGCTAAATATAAAAAGACCGTATTTGTATGGTCACTTTATGATTTTGCCAATTCCTCATTCACAACCCTTATTGTCACCTTTATTTATGCTGCCTATTTTACCAAGGCAATAGCTGAAAATGAAATTATAGGCACTGCACTCTGGTCTCGTGCTGTTTCACTTACCGCACTGTTCGTGGCCTTTGCTTCTCCCATTATGGGAGCAATTGCAGATAAGTCCAATCTCCGAAAAACCTTTCTGGTTTTCATGACATATATCTGCGTTTTTGGATCCATCATGTTATATTTTGCAATGCCGGGAGAAGTGATGAAAGCCCTCACATGGTTCGTCATTGCAAATATCGGGTTTGAGTTGGGTGGAGTATTTTACAACGCCTACCTTCCAGAAATTGCTCCTGAAAATAAAATTGGTCGGGTGTCAGGATACGGATGGTCCTTTGGATATGTGGGTGGTTTACTTTGCCTCGTTATGGCAATGATAGGTTTTGTAAATCCTGAAACTCCATGGTTCGGATTTACAAAAGAGGCAGGAGAAAATATTAGAGCCACAAATATACTTGTGGCAGTTTGGTTTAGCATTTTCAGTCTTCCAATGATTTTGACATTAAAAACCAAAACCAAAGAAAATTTTACAAAGTCCAAGTTCAATATTTTATCCGTAATTAATGAACTTGTTCACACATTCAAAAAAATAAAAAAATATAAACAAGTCTTGAAATTTCTTATAGCGCGAATGATCTACAATGATGGTTTGGTTACTATTTTTGCTTTTGGGGGAATCTACGCTGCGGGAACGTTTGGATTTTCATTTGAGGAAATCATGATCTTTGGAATTGTGTTAAATGTTACGGCTGGGATAGGCGCATTCATCTTTGGCTTTATGGATGATAAACTGGGTGGGAAAATAACAATCCAAATTACTCTTATTGCACTTATCTTCGCAGGATTGTTAGCTATTTTTGCCCAATCAAAATTATATTTTTGGATAGCAGGAATATTGGTGGGTATTTTCTCAGGACCAAACCAAGCAGCCAGCAGATCTCTCATGGGCAGGTTTACTCCGAGTTCAAAGGAAAATGAATTTTACGGATTTTTTGCTTTTTCAGGTAAAATGACTGCTTTTATCGGACCATTATTTTTGGGAATTCTCACCGAACTCTTTGACTCTCAGCGGGCAGGAGTTTCCATTGTTGTTGTCCTGTTTATCCTGGGACTTTTTCTGCTTAGGTCAGTCAATGAAAAAGATGGAATTACTACTGCAAAAACTATTTCAATAAAATGATTTTTTGAGTTTGTACGTTTCCTGAATTTTGGAATTGGACAAAATACATTCCGCTTGAGAATTTTTCGGCATTCCACCGAACGGTGTGATTACCTGTGGAGATTTTTTCTTCCACAAGGGTTTCAACCAATTTTCCAGTAATGTCATAAATCCGTAAAGACAAATGACTATCCGTTTTTGTTGAAAAACGAATAGTTGTTACCGGATTGAACGGATTTGGATGTGCGGGATAAAACGAAAACTCCGAGGGAGTATTGAAAGGTGTAGTTTTTTTTAATACAATCGTTTCAGTCTCACCACTAAATTTTAAAATTTGAGCATCTGAACATTTATCTGCCGTGGCAAACAAAAGTGCATTCCCACTTTCATCTAAAATTTCCCAATTCTCACCATCTTTTACTTCACACTCAAAAACCAAAGGTTGTCCGTTATTCATGACCTCAATAACACATTCATCTGAAGAGCATAACTTGGTATTCCTCGAAAAACGGATGTCTTTTGCTGGTGATAGAGGCTTAGGTGGTAGGCTGTAGCTCATCAATTCTTCTTGTGGTACATCAGCACCAAAGTATAAAAGTGTACTATTGAGCGTTAATGTATTCAAATGCTCAGTAGGTTGGAAGATCTTGATTCGTGCTCCTGGAGCAGATGCAGACAGCATAATCTCACCACTGTTATTCGTATTTAACCAGTACCCTTTTCCGGGTTCAAGTTCAGATGCTTGAACATAACTATCACTAAAACCGTAAAGTGTCCCGGGGATAATTATATTCTCAGGATCAGTGGCATCATTGATATCCACAATTACAGAAATACCGGAGACCAAATTCCAACCTGATACCAGAGAAAGTGTTAATGAATCCACAGACTCACCCGAAATAGTCTGTGAACCACTTTCATCAAAAAAAAGCCAATAACCTTCTCCCAGGACAAGTTCAGATGTCGGGATATAGGTATCATCAAAACCGTACATAGTGCCCGGGACAGCACCCTGAAAAACATCAGAATAGAGCGATGAATTAACGTTCATGGAAACACCAATAAGATTCCATCCGGAATTGTAGGGAACGGTGATCTCGGGGATGTCCGGCAGCTCCATTTTCAGGTAGTACAATCCACCAGAATAAACTCCGGCAACAAGGTTTATTCCCCCGGAAT
>CAZBBE010000109.1:0-4762 GCA_964489755.1 uncultured bacterium
ATGGTACTGTAAAACGGTACTGTGATTACTTTTCAAAGACGATCCAGGAATACAATATGGACGGATCGATGAAAGGAGGGAAGATTCCATTTTAATATAATTTTTTTCTTAATATTCTTATATATTTACCCAACACCACCTTATCCATAATTATTTAATATTTATCGAGAAAAAATATTTTCTATGTAATTATAATCCAATAAATGGTTGTTAATTATACATATTAACTGGTACTTACAATTTAAACTGTTCTAATTTCAGTCTTATTCTTTCTAGAATTTTGTCTATTTAAAAAAACCTTAAAATGCACAAAGATAACAGCTATATCTTCTTCAAGAGATTATTAAAGATATTACTTTTTGTTCAGCTGCTCTTTGGCCAAAAAGAACACTTTATCTCAGGCCTTATATTAGATTCAAATTCTGATCCATTATACGGAGCAAATGTTATCTTAACAAATACATATCTTGGGTCGACTACAGATTCAACTGGTTACTATAAAATCGAAAATCTCGATCCTGGGAAGTATACAATAATGGTCAGTTATATAGGGTATAAATCTCAAGAACTTGTTTTGTATATATCCGAATTTGAATCTGGAGAAGATAGGGAAGTTGGACGCAGTTTTTCTGCCAAATTAGGACTCGATGATGTAGAAGATGATATTTCCGGTATTAGGAAATCTTCATTTCATGAGAATATAGATTTCAGTTTAGAGCCAGATGCTTTAGAAATTGAACAGGTGGTTGTTTCTGCAAGTAAAAAGAAAGAGAAAATAATCGATGCTCCGATCACAATTGCAGTTGTCTCAAATCAAAAGATTAGAAAATCAATCAGTAATGACCTAGGTGATGTGCTCAAAACTGTCCGGGGGGTAGAAGTCTACCAGGCTGGTATGGGTAGGACTGCTATTAATGTTCGAGGGTTTATGTCAGCATTTAACGGGAGATTTGTATCCCTGGTTGATGGTGCGAATTATATGGAGCCAACCTTTTTTATTGCTTATGGTAACTCCACCCCATTTATCAGTGAAGATATTGATAGAGCTGAAGTGGTGTTTGGTCCTAGCTCTGCACTCTATGGCCCCAATGCACATAACGGTTTGCTGAATATAATTACAAAACATATAAAAGATTCTAACGGGGGTATAATTGCCTTTACCTCTGGTTCGAATCAACTGGCTGCACAACGATTCAGATTTGCAAAGACGATAGGAAATTATGGGTACAAAGTATCGGGGGAGGTTTCCAGCAACTATGATTGGAATTATCCCCGGGATTTTGGACAGGATTATGACATGAATGGTATTATCACAACTCAGGCGCAGCATGAAGATGCCATTTTATGGGATGAATCTGGAAATGTTCCAACTGCATGGAACGACCTTAATCAGGATGGAGTGTGGAATCACGCAGAACAAATGCTGGTCATGAAAACCAAATTTGAGAGACAGATGGTCAGACGAAGATCAAGTATGGCGTTTTATTATGAGCCCAAAAAAGGTCCGGAGTTATCAGGGGGAGCAGAGTATTACTTCAATCATTCTTATTTACCATTCGATGCTGGACTGAATTTTATTGACTACAGTACTTCTTCGGTTTGGTTGAAGGTCACTGCCGAAAAATATTATGCAAGAATACATTATCTGAACACTCAAGGCGAAAAATATTGGAATTCAGACGCTGTGTATTATACAATGCTCCGAGATGGAAGTGACATTTATGATGCAGTATCAAAAAGCATTAAACAAGATTTTTTAACAAATAATGTGCTCAGGGGAGATACCCAGTTCAATCACTCTATGTCTAGCACCAGTGATATTATAGCGGGAATTGATTTTTCATTGTATCGACCAGAGTCAAACAGATTATTTTTGAATGATAGGGGCCCTGATTCACGTCCATTTTGGTGGGCAAACCCTGACTCCGTCATTGGCGAGAATATAGAAATAAATGAAATAGGTGCCTATATCCAGTATTCTAGTGAGCTACCATATGATCTTAAACTTGTTACTGCGGCCAGAATAGATAAACACACTTATTTTGATTATAATTTTAGTCCTCGTTTAGCTCTACAATGGAATGGTCTAAAAGGTGGGAATATTCGTTTTACAATGAACAGGGCATTCCAAACACCTTCCATTTTCAATCTGCATTTGCTTCAGTATTACAACGCTAATCAAAGCAATGCATTCATTCCGCTTTATTATGATAGGATCTCTATGTCATGGAAGGTCATTAACTTTTTTGATCCTCAATATGTAGATAAGGTTAATGCGGGTCTTATCGATCTCAATACAGTGCATTGGTCACCCCTGAACACAGTGTTTATGGGTAATAAGGATGGATTTAAGATAAATGAGACCATTGAGATACCTCCCTTAAGACCGGAGATCGTTGATAGTTATGAAATCGGATTAAAAAAGCTTGTGAACAGTAGTACATTTATCGATTTCTCTGCATTTTATTCTACATACAAAAATTTCATAACACCTTTAAGAATGGTTCATAGTTTCTATCCAAATGATGAACCGTTCCAGAGTCAATGGGTTACGCACGAAGGCGATAAACATATTGACAATTATCTCGACCGAATTCAAGCAGTATACTCTTACACATCAACAGGTCTGACAAAAGTGTATGGTTTTGACCTTTTAGGGAAATATGCAATCGATGATATTGAAATATCTGCCAGTGTATCTTATTATGGTAATGTAGTGTTTGATGATAAGCATGATAATGCAATGCCATCTTTAGCAGAGTGGGAGCAACAAAATTTTGATAATGACACGCTCAATTACTTTTTGAATAATCTTGTAAAAGCGATCAGTCCAAAAGAGAACTCACTATCATTCAACGCACCATCAACCAAAGGCTTTCTATCACTTGGGAAAAATAATCTATTTACTACAGGACTTTTTGGGGAAATGAGTTTTACCTATACGTCTAAGTTTGATTTTATCAGTGGATATCATGTTAATTCTGATGACCTCGATCTGATAAGTTTATCACCAAACCAGTTTTATAATAATACAGGCCCAATAGGGGGGAATCTCATAGTCAACTTGGCCATTTCTTATAGTTTTAAAGATTATATTATTAAGGTTGCATTGAACAATCTTACAGATAAAGATGGTCCAAGACTGGTGAGTACCCCACCGCTGAGAAGAAATTTTCAAACTGAATTTGTATATGAATTTTGATCATGAAAAATAAAATAATAATATTTATTTCCCTTAATATTTTTGGATGTGTCGATGATTATGACATAGATCCTTATGTCAATCAAGTATACGATGCCTATGGAAACCTTGGATTTGAAGAAGGCATGGATCATTGGTATGGAAGTGCAAATATGTTCTCAACTATTTCAATAGATGAGAACTCCTATGAAGGTCAAAACTCACTAAAGCTTTCCATTAATATTGATTCAACATCCAACAATGGATCGATTGTGGAAGTTTCAAAGTCCTTGGATGTTGTACCAGGAGATACAATTTCAGTTAGTTTTCAACTAAGTTGCAGTCATGAAGACCTTGGAGTAGATATAGACCTATTTGATATCAGCTCTTTCTATGGTTCATCCGGTGAGTTGATTCATGATCAGCAAGATACCATAGATCAAATTTCAACTCAATGGCTTACTATAAATGTCGATTATCCTGTTCCTCAAGATGTCGTAAAACTTATTTTTGGAGTTAAGCTAGAGGCTTTGTCTGGTAGTCATGGAGATATATATATACTTGTCGATGATTTTTCTATTACTACAAAGTCATTGGCCAATCAAGTGCCATCAGCCTTTTCACTTGTCTCGCCTTCTGATAATTCTGTAGTGGGCACAGATGAACAGATCAACCTAAGTTGGAATCCATCTACGGATCAGGACGGTGATATATTGATCTATGATCTGCAGATATGGACGGATGCTGTCGTAGACAATTATCTTACCAATCATGATTTTGAAGAGATCGTGACCCATTGGCTCGGGGATGAGATACCCGCTGACTGGGATTATTGGCCATACTACTATCACAATGTTTTTTCCTATCCACAGATTGGTGATAGTATTTATAACCAAAATTATGTCTACAGCGGTGAATACTCAATGTGGGTAACGGGTGATTATACAGGACAATCTAACAAGACCATACTCTATCAGGGCTTTAATACGGATTATATACCATCAGGTACCAGAGTTACATTTAGTGGATACATGCTCAATCCAACCACCGACCCAATACAGAATATTAATCAGGCATATATAAGTATTGACCAGTTTGCAACATCTGGTTCTATTGGCAATACTCCTTCTTGGATAATAAATCACACATCAGAAAGTATAACCAGTAGCCATGAAGTTGATGATTGGTATTACTTTGAGGTCTCTTCCGTAACAGAGGAAAATACCAGATTTTTACAGATGCGTATCAATTATGAACAATTCAATGATGATTCAGGAACTGTTTTCATAGATAATCTAATGATTACAACCTCAAATACTCACCTCATATTACATGATGTAACAGATATTGATACGACAAGTGTCTCAATTAATAGAACAGTATTTACAGATCCATATGATTTTTCTGAAAGAGAATCCTTGACGTATTATTGGAATGTGATTGCAAAGGATTATTTTTCATCGGTTCCATCTGATAATGGGCCTTTCCGAATAAACTTAAGTCAATGAATGGGGCCTAATAATGAATAAAAAAGTGATATTATTGTTAATATATTGCTCTATGTGTATTGCAATTGCGGAT
>CAZBBE010000110.1:0-4744 GCA_964489755.1 uncultured bacterium
TAATCATCCCCCAATCCAAACCTTAAAAATACATCCACATCTGAATTGTCTGCTTGAATCCAATCGCTTGATTTGCCGTAAACGTACATTTTCATTTTATCATAGATGAGATAACTTTTAGCCCGGTCACCTGTAAGAGAAATAAGATTTTTCTGAGCAGCAGCCTTGTTCCCAGCTTGAAGGGATTCAAATTTTAACACCAAGGACTGTTCTTTTGATTGTATTTCATTAATTCGGTCGTACTCCCCTTTTACACCTTTTGGGGGAATATAATCTGCATTGTCTTCAGTATTGATGACCGCAATGGAAAAAATGCTGTCATTTCGAGTGTAAGTATCTTCAGAGATAGAAGACACCCCCAATTCCTGCCATTCGTTTCCCACTAACTCTATTTTGGCAACTAGAAGTTTTTCTGAATCATCTGGGATTCCGGACCAAACCAATCTAAGATAGCGAATTTCATTCCATTCAATATTGGAAACTTTACCAAAATGACTCAACGGAATTCGATATAACCGCCATCCAGTGGTAATGCCATTCTTTACTGTTTCACCAGCAAGATAAGAAGTGTCCGGATGGTTTGGCTCAAGAGAAACAGTTTTAGAAAAATAATCATTGGTTCTATCAATAAAACCGGACCGGTCCAGATCTTCCGTATCTGGATATTTTCCCCCTTCCTGAATTTGGGTTCCGGTTCCATTTCCTTCCGTTCCATTTACTTGTGAATAATTTGAACTTCCTTCAGAATAGTTCCAATTGTCTCCGTTTGGGTCAATTCCTGAATATCCGGGGACAGGGATAGAACCGTCAATATCTTCATCTATCAATCCATCATTGTCATTGTCTTCATAATCCCATATTTCTTCATCAATCAGACCATCACCATCATTATCAGTTCCAAAGCAACCTCCCAACCCATCCTCTATATCATCGGAACATCCATCCAACCCTACATCTTCATGATCTTCAAGAAATCCGTTCCCTAATGACAAACCTGCTTCCGGAATATCTTCTGTATTTAATGTTCCATCTCCATTTTTATCCTCACTTATTTTTCCTAGGTCAACCGTCAAATTCCCTTCCGTTCCATTTAACCAGATTTCAAAAAATTTACTTTGAGTCTGATCGTAATCTCCAGAATAAAAAGATGTGGTGATTCCTCCCCATAAACTATCCGGATCGAATGATTCTTGAAATGGTTTTTTCTCCAAATTAAAAATCAAAATATCTGTGGTTTCATTTTGAGCTCTGATTGATGTGGATTGATTGGGCCAAATATCTTTTGTGCGGACCTGCCCGTAAGGATTATACCAATTGGTTTTTAATCGGTAATTTTGTGCATAATCAATTTTGTTTTCAAAATCTGCCAATGGTGCCGATGATTCTTTCCAATATCGTCTTTGTATGGGAGGAGAAGATGTTCGTTTCGCTCCCTCAAAATCATCAATATATGCTACTCCATCAGGGTCACCGGTTTCTGTATTATTTATCGGATTTGGGTTCGGGATAACCTGCGCAATTTCACCTTCCAGTGAAAAGGTGGACATTTTTTCAGTTTCGATAATTGGAAGGTTATCCAATGAACGGGTGAGTCCGTCCATTTCCAGTTCAAATCGCCCATTTAAATCCCAGATGAAATTCCGTGTAGGCTCATACCCTACTTCTACTTTTTCGTTAATAACAGTCTGGTCAAAAAACAGAGCGGTGGCGCCGATAAACGAATTTTTCCCTAAATCCATTTGTGCTCTGCTTCCCAAAATCACTTTTTTATCAAAGGATACTAATTCATGCTTATCATACAGGATTTCTATATTCGAATTGGGGTCGGTAGCTGCCTCACCCAAAACAATTGTTCCTGAAAAATAATCAATCTGATAATCAATTCCCCTCGTGAGTCTGATTCCATTTGATAGGACTTCTTCGCTCCCTTCAACCAGCATGAATCCTAAACTGATGGACGAACTGGGGTTTGAATATTCCGCTTCAATGGTAAACCTGTGGTCACCGGTGTATTCTGAGCTAATTGTAGATGTATACATTTTACCCTCACCCAATGCTGAGTAGAGAACCTCATTCGTATTTCCTTCATGGGTAAAATATGCAACGGTTGTATCCCCGATTGGATAACTGGATGTATCTGCTACAAATGGTGATAGTGCCGGAAAGAACAACTCTCCGGTTATCATATTTACAATATTGGGATTATCCATATCAATGATGTCATCCGGTACTGTTGCTCCCGTTTCACTGAGGCTATCCAGACCGAAATGTCTTATATAATGATATCCGATGGGGTCAAGATGACTGGGAGGAGTAAGGCGTTCGTTAACTAATTTAATTTCAAATCCTTCACGGTTAATTTTTGTAGTTCCTAAATAATAGACATTTTTAAACATGAGGTTCCAGGTAGGATGATTGGGATGGGGCGATTGTGGTTTGATCATTTTCAATTTTAGTGTTCCAACGCTATCGCTAAGAGCGATCCCTGAACCCACTGTCATTAAGGTGTCTCCATTATCCCGATTTACCAGAACAAAATGACAGCCAATGATCTCATCCATGCTCCGAGAACGAAGTCTGAAAAATCCCAAGTCTTCACTAATGAAATACTCTGTATCACGCTCCATCCTAAGAAAATTTCCTTCTTTATTCTCATCTTCTTCAAAAAGAGAGTCAGAAGGATCAATATATGCCACTCCAATATCTGCGGCAGGATTATTACTTAAGTCCAGTCTGTATAATTCAAAGTTGGCTATTTTTGCGTTACCAATTAAATGAAGACCATTTTTCAAAGGGTAAAAACTTGGAATCACAAACGTTTCTCCCTGATATAACAATCCTGTCGTATCCATGGTTATTGTATCGGAAAGAACTCCGTTCCGAAACCATTCATGAATAAAAAAATACTGGTTCTTCACATATTCATAATCCTTTATCCTGGTTGTTTGGGCTTCCGATCCCCCTGAATACCTCTGCTGTTCTTTCTTCGTTTGTTCAATGGATGCAATAGATGTGATGTCTATTGGACCGATTTTTGAAATCCCCTTCAATCCGAATAACCCTTTATTCTGGCCGGAAAAAGTAACATATTGTGTTGCCGGAAGAGACAGCGAAATATTTCCCGCTTCTACTTTTTGAATGATATCGTCTTCCTCTCCTTGATAACTAATGCGGATATTGTTCTCCCAATCAAAATCCCGCTCAGAATCCTGGTCCATTAATACTGTAATCCGGTCACCAACTTTTCCTTCAATATTCAGGTTCTGGCGCTGGTCAAATTCAATGTGAGTATTTTGTGTTTCATTGATACTGGAACGAACCAGTTGCTGATCCTGAAAGACAAGTTTACCAGATATATTGACATTTCCTCTCACTCTTAATGAAGCCCGCCCCAGTTTACCTATATCCATTCCTACCACTTCTAATGATCGGGTACCTTTACGGGAATCCTTGCTCTTATCTTTTGCTCCTTTCATTGCAGTTTCATGCAATTTTTTACTATAATTAAGCCGAACTAATTTTGTGAGATACCATTCAAGTGGAGCGGTGAAGGGGATTTTATAGATTCGTTTATCCAGTGTTTCTGTAAAGGTAATAAATTTCCAGTCCGGGTCAACAGTTATTGTTGTTTTTATCTGTCCGAGAGAAACATTCAGTAACCCGAATGGAGAAGCAAGCGTATCCCGATACATTCCAAAATATATTTCTTGCTGAAATGGATCAACAATGCTCGGTGTGGAAATCCGGAATCCGTATCCATTGAATACAGATGAATCCTGACCAACTAACATATCCACGGAGCATACCGTAAGGAAGACCGATACCAGAACGGAAAATGCCCGTCCTAAATATTTAACCATTTTTATTCTATTATGTTTAATTGTATTTATGTAATAAAAACGATATCGATCTGTCTATAAACTGCTCCGTTGTTTAGGATAATTAATGATTGATTTCTAACAGAAGTTTACGAAGTTTTCGCATTGCCTGTCCACGATGACTTAATTTGTTTTTTTTATCAGACTTTAATTCTGCCATGGTCTTTTTCACTTCCGGAATGTAAAATACAGGGTCATATCCGAAACCATTATTTCCTCTTCGTTCTTCTGTAATGTAACCTTTTATTTCCCCCTCGCTATAAAGTTCCCTTTCTCCGTCAGTATAAAAAATAATAGTACGAAACCGGGCAGACCTTTTTTCAGGGGGTGTGGACTCCATTTCTTTCAGTAATTTCGTCACATTATCTTCATAGCTGACATCTTCCCCGGCATATCGTGAAGAATAAACTCCTGGTGCTCCATTCAAAGCATCTACTTCCAAACCTGTATCATCACCTAAACAAGGCAGGTTTGTAATCCGGTGAACTGTGTCCGCTTTCAGTTTTGCATTTTCATACAATGTAGAACCGGTTTCTTCAATTTCTCCAATCTCAGGGAATTGATCCAATGTCACAACCTCAAAAGGAAGGTTTTTCAGAATAGCCTTAAGTTCCTTCTCTTTATCCTTATTATGTGTTGCTATAATTAATTTCAATATTGAAAATCTATTAACAGTAACCATTTGAAATTTAGACTGAATACACCTTTTGTAGATAAAACAGAAATTAGTCTTTTACAGATGCAAACCACTCTGGTAATTTCAAAACCAAATTTTATCTCATTTCAATTCACTTACATTGAAATGATTGGTAGGCTCGGTAGCTCAGTCGGTAGAGCAGAGGACTGAAAATCCTTGTGTCGCTGGT
>CAZBBE010000111.1:0-4643 GCA_964489755.1 uncultured bacterium
AGACCTCGCTCTCCCAGGAACCACCGCCACACGTAATGGTGACATCCGTGGTTCTCAGACCGGGGACATATTCAGGGTGAACTTCCGAAACAATTGAGCTCGCCTTTTGACCCTGAGCATCATAGCTCACATTCTTTTTTGCATTATGCACTGATTGAATATCGATCAAGGGACTAACTTTATCCGCCGAGCTCTGGTTATCAACCCCTGCAAAAACAGAGGAAACCATAAAAATGGCCGAAATGGTCAATACCAACATTGTCTTAAGTAGTTTCATTTTCTACTCCTTTTGGTTAATGAAAATAAATATTTGAAATGATTATTGGTTCGAACTGTGGAGGGAGAATAGGCAGAGAGAGGGTAATACCGACGGAGAGTCGGCACACATGTAGGGGGTCGAAAATAGTGCCTGGAAACAGTCACAAACCTATTTTTCCACCTCAAGTGATTGGCACCGATACGAGATAAAACACGGGTGCAAACCACACTTTAATTGTAAGGTCTTCCACATAGCTCGGGCGGAAACATATATATATTTTTTACACCATACAAGAGAAATAATTGATAAAAAGTTATAATATGATTTACATCACATTTATCGTTATATATACTTTATAATAATTGTATTTTAACTTTATTAAAAAGTAGTGATTAGCCGTAATTTTTCCTAACCTTTTTAACAAAATTATCTCAAGAAAAGGAAACTATGATTTACAAAACAATTCTGGATACTATTGGTAATACACCCATAGTAAAACTGAACCGAATCGGGAAAGACCTGCGCTGCAACCTGTTTGTGAAATGCGAATTTTTTAATGCTGGCGGTTCGTTGAAGGACCGTATCGGTGTTCGAATGATCTCAGAGGCAGAGCGCTCCGGAAGAATAAAACCGGGAGACACGCTCATTGAACCTACCTCAGGAAATACAGGAATTGGGTTTGCCCTTGCTGCTGCGGTAAAAGGATACCGTCTCATCATTACCATGCCGGAAAAAATGAGTATGGAAAAGGAGGTTGTCCTGAGAGCGCTCGGCGCAAAAATTGTCCGGACACCAACTGAGGCAGCGCACGATGACCCCGAGGGGCTCATCGAAATGGCAAAAAAGTTGCAGCGGGAGACTCCCAATTCCCATATATTAGACCAGTATAAAAATCCCCAGAATCCGAATGCTCACTATGATGGAACCGCTGAGGAAATTTTGGCTGAGTTTGGAACAGAGCTACACACAGTGGTCATGGGGGTGGGCACAGGAGGAACAATTACGGGTGTTGCAAAAAAACTGAAAGAGAAACTCCCCCATATACATATAGTAGGGGTGGACCCCTACGGTTCAATACTTGGGGGTGGTGATGAAGTGTTTCCCTACCATGTTGAGGGAATAGGATATGATTTTTTTCCGGATGTGTTGGATAATAGTATGGTGGATGAATACATAAAGGTCACTGATGGGGATTCGTTTACAATGGCGCGCCGGCTCATCAGAGAGGAAGGATTATTAGCGGGCGGTTCCTCAGGGTCCTGTGTTTGGGCTGCAATGAGTGTTGCAGAAAAATTAAGTGAAAATGAAAATTGCCTTGTTGTCCTGGCCGATGGAATTCGTAATTATTTAGGTAAATTCGTTTCTGATGAATGGATGAAGGAGCAGGGGTTCGAAACTGAGTAAATAAATCTCATACTATAAGGCTTATTCTATTTAGATTTATTATTAACAAATGGGTCACACATCTTTAGAAAAACACGAGCCATTAAATAGCCCCAGTGTTCCCGCTGGAGAGGGTGATTATTTTGTGGCGCCCTCATTAAAAATAAATTCCAAATAATATTATGACCAATCAATATATTAAAGATTCAACCATAAAACGTTTTGCCTGGCTCAAGCTTACACCAATCCTTTTCAGCATCTCTATTGCAGAAAACCAATCAAAAATAGAACCCCCTCTTGGAATGGATGACAGGGGTTACATTGTAAAAGTGGGTGATTTTTCCCCAGATTTTGATTTGGAATTTCCTGATGGGTCCACCAGCTCCTTCGAGCAATTAAGGGGCAGCGTTATCATGCTTCAATTTACCGCTTCATGGTGCTCCGTTTGCAGAACGGAAATGCCCCACATCGAAAAGGAAATCTGGAAACCTTATAAAAAAGCAGGACTAAAACTGATTGGAATAGACCTTGATGAGCCCGCGGATATCGTAACCAGATTTGCAAAAAAAATGAAAATATCTTATCCACTTGCTCTGGACATAGGTGCAAAAATATTTCATAAATTTGCTGCAGAAAGCGCAGGGGTCACCCGGAATATTATTATCAATCCGGAGGGACAAATTGTGTTTCTTACCCGCCTGTATGATCCGGTAGAATTTAAAGAAATGATCCGAGTCATTCACTATCAGTTGACGAAAAAAAACAAGTCAGAGATTAAAGAAATGGAAAATGAAATCGCTGGCCTGGAAAGTGCAGTAAGATCTAGTGGTAAATCATTAAAATATTCTTACCAATTAAATGATATCCCAAGAGAACCAATTATTGCCCCCTTCACTTTTCCAATTCTCAAATCAGAAGAAAAATTTAAAATGGATTTGGAAGAAGCTCTGAGATTGGAACCATTTGTATTTAAGCGCAACACAGAATTGGTGCAAAAATGGACGAACAGTCTTGAGAATTTTTTTCTTCTTTCTGAAGACATAAGAAAAACCAAGGATAAATACCTTCAATCCAAAGACTTAGTTTACCGATATCGACATGATGAAAATTATAACATAGTTTTAAGGGATTTCAAGGCAGACAGTATCGAACTATCTCAATTGAATTTAGATATTGAAAATAAATATTCAATCTCAATTAAGGAAATCCCTTGGGTTTCCTTTTTAGATGCGGAATATCAAACTGGCCCACAATATGATTTGAATGAATTTGAAAAAACAATTATCCAAATCTGTAGTAACCGATGGGCAGAGGGGATTTATGACATTCCAAGAAAGAATATCATAAGCGATAAAACCATGATACATCAAGGTAAAGTCCCTGTTCTGGCAAATACCGATGAATATCATGATTTAGAATCAGCCTGGATAAGGGCAAAACAGGAATTGACTCAGTCCTATGCAAAGCCAGATGAAGCTCAGCACACAACAGGATATTTTCTTATTGTCGAATTTATGAAACCCAATCTCATTTATGATAAAGAAGTAACAAAAAGAAGGCAACAATCAAGGCTGGACAGAGTTTCACGGTTCCAAGGAACTATATTAAAAGATGAAAGAATTGTGGATGCCAATGAACGCATCAGTGAAGAAGTGCTATTAACACTTGAATCACTTGCAACAGCTATTGATGAAATAAAAAGGAAAAAGACAGGACTAAAAAATTCAACTGATACATATGAGAAAAAACGATTACTCATGCAATTAAAACATGAACTACGGACATTGAACCGTTTACAATTTTATTTGAATGGCCATAAACCGGACTAAGATTTTTACTATAGTATCATTTCTTCTGCCAGCGCTATACACTTTGCTGAAAGACCCTTTGAAATGGACAGTCGCCGGGAAAGAACTTTCGGTTCAGTCTTAGCAATGTCTGCTATATTTTGGTAATGAGTGAACAAATTATTCACACGTTTTGGACCCATTCCACTGATGCTCAAGAATAGTGATTCCTTGACTGATTTTGACCGCTTCTGCCTTTGAAAAGAAACTGCAAATCTGTGGGCCTCATCGCGCACTCTCCGTAAAAGCAGAAGTCCCGGGGATGATTTGGAGATCGACTGCGGTTCTGACTGCCCGGGTAAAAATACTTCCTCCAGCCGTTTCGCTAAACCAATCATGGGCACATACGCTATACCCAACTGTCTAAGAGCTGAGACCGCCATGGACAATTGACCCTTCCCGCCATCGATCAGAATTAGGTCCGGCAAAGAGGATTTTTCCTTGAGAAGTCTTTTGTAGCGCCTGATGACCACTTCCCGGACAGATGCAAAGTCGTCTATTCCTGTGATTGTTTTTATGTTATACTTTCGGTAGTTCTTCTTTACCGGTTTTCCATCCTTAAAATACACCATTGACGCTACCGTATTTGTTCCACCCAAATGAGAAATATCGAATGCTTCAATTGTCCTGGGGGGAGCCTTCAATTGCAAATCATCCTGAAGCTGTTTCAGTGAATTAGGAATATATTCTCTCCGTTTTTTCTTTTTCAGTATCCATTCACCCAATAATAACTTTGCATTCTGGTGCGCTACTCTGAGTTCCCTTGCTTTCTCTCCCCTTTGTGGATATTTAATTTTCAGTGCTCTCTCTCTCTTCTCACTCAACCATAAATAAATTGTATCCTCATTTGGCACCGCAAAGGGGAGGGCTATCTCCCTCGGTATATCGAAAGAATCCAAATAAAACCGTGTGATAACAGATTCCAAAGCCTCCTCCGGTGACCTG
This sequence comes from uncultured bacterium, assembly GCA_964489755.1. Classification (GTDB taxonomy): domain Bacteria; phylum Fidelibacterota; class Marinisomatia; order Marinisomatales; family AB-629-J13; genus AB-629-J13. Next base: position 4,435 of record CAZBBE010000111.1, read on the forward strand.
ACCTGCCGAAGGTAAATTTTCTCACGGCTGAAAAACCGGCCTCCCCTCACCCGAACAATAACAACAACTCCAATTTTCTCTTCATGAGCTAAGGAAAAGATATCTCTGTCACTAAAATCCACAGCGACTTTCCTCTGCCTGTTTTTAAATCGCCGAACCGATTCTAATTGGTCTCTCACTCTGGCAGCATCTTCAAATCTTTGTTCATC
>CAZBBE010000112.1:0-4544 GCA_964489755.1 uncultured bacterium
ACGTCATTTATTATACTTGCTGTTCCACTGCAATCTGTATTATCAAAATATTCTATTCTATCAGAATTCCACGTTCCAACTTCAACTAGGCCACCACCGCCATAAAGAAAAATAGCTTTGGAACAAGAATTGTCATTGAGGAATGTAAGGTTTACAAGCCCTGGGAAATTCCACTCTCCATAAATCGTTAGACTATCTGAGGTCCCACTAAGAAAATGAAATAAAATTACACTGCCAAATATATCTTCAAACACACCCTCTGAAAATTGAGTTTCTGACCAACCACATCCAGAGTCGATGCACTCGTTTTCACCAGAAAAATTGGAACAGCTTTCAGATATACAACCCAGATCTATGGGAGGATTTAATACTTTGTGTACAGACAATCCATTTGCAGTTATATAATTTTCTCCATCTGTTTCATGACTGAACGTAATAAAATACGTCTGCTCATCAATTACAGCACTCGGTGCTATTATTTCAACAAATATGTTTCCTGTACCTATTATATTTTCTTCCATATCAATGCTGCGGTCAATGTATCCTGCGGAGGGAGCTGCCGGTGTAACCACCGCTACATTAGGCCCGGTACTGATCACATATTCGTTCTCATCCAGTTCAATTATAGCATTATTTTCAGATGGAGGAATTCCTGATTCAATCTGGGAATTAGGAGCTACACCGTAGTCATAGGCAACAACAGCATAGTAATAGGTTACGCCGTTTTGTACATCTGTATCAATGTACTTGTGCTCTATCCCTGTATCATTCCCTAAATAATAGGATGTTCCAAAAACGGGCGCCCAATCAGAAAATCCGGTGATTCCGTCAATTTTATCACACTGAAAAAGGGGCTCATAGAACATTGGATTCCCAAATCCGTCTGTGATATTCTGAGCATCTTTCAGATATTTATCTGTTGACCTATAAATTTTGTATCCTTCAAAATCATACTGAATAGAATCCGGCAGAAAGGGGTCCCGGCTGAATTCAGAAATGTTATTCCAGGTGAGTATTACTTTATTGTCACCCGCCTCAGCAGTAAGGGTTGGTGCAAGGGGAGGCTGGGCGAATCGGTAATCGCTTTCATAGATCAATTGAACCGTTTTTTTCAATTCAAATAAGGCAGTGGCTTCCTGGGTTTGTCCCCCGGGCAGACCTGTAAGATTATCAAATGAATGAAGCTCTGCCATGGAAATATGCTCAAACTGATTTTTAGACAATTGAAACTTACCAGATGCAAATAGTTCTACCAAATTGGAAACAGATGAAGTGTATTGCATTAAAATGGTATCCTGCATCATATTCCACATAACATCATCATTATCAAACCATTTTCCGGTTGTAGTATTCTTGCCAGCTTCATCAATGGGAAATAACTGAAAAGTAGTCAGTCCAAGCATGTCAGATTCAGAGACATCTGTGGTTGCAAAATTAGGTTCACTGTTTTTCAACCCATCAGTGTTTGGCATACCATCACACTCTGTTCCATCTGTATCAGGGCCAATATAATTAACATCGTTGGGGCCAACACCGTCCAAGCCCACGTCATCATTCACCTGGATGCAATTTCCCTGCTCATCAAAAACAGGAAATTGCCAGTCCTGGTCTTCATCACCCTCATAATGTTCTTTTAGATCACTTTCTTCAAGATCATAAAACTCAAGAAATCTTGTAATATCATATATCCCATCATAAGGTCCAATCAATGCTCCTGCCTCATTTGTTCTTTTTTCATTTAAGAGCCCGTCATTATCATTGTCAGTATTGTCGTAGGCAACCCCAGGGCTCTCCAAAAATGCAAATCCCATTATGCCGGGAGTGCTACCAGCAAATCCTACACCATCCTCATCCCATGAATAGGATAGGTCAAGGTCCGTTTCAAAGTATCCATATTCATCATCAGCTCCTTCTCCGCCAATGGCATTGTCCACCCAGTATCCAAAGGCAACCTCAGTGATGTCATGGTCCGACACATTAAAGATATTGTATTCCCAAAATAACGCGTCCCTTACCAATGGATTGTTCCACTGGAATGCTCTTGCAACAACCCTGATTCCAAGGCCACCCCAGGGTAGCCCTGGCTGTACCGATGCTGTTTCATGAATAAACTTACCTGGTCGTGGATAATACTCAAAGGCTTCCGTTGGAACGCAGGATGAATCGCAATATACATTACAGCTGTTAATATTTGTGTAAGGACCTAAACAGGATTCCGGCATAGTATTTCCTGAGTAAACCCATTTATTTTGTAAATACTCCTGGTCCTGAGCATCATTAGCCACAAAATAAGTTTCAAGGTCCGCATATTTTACTCCCCTGCCAAAGCGCCCATCCCACTCACCGGACCATTGTTTTTCCAATCCTGTATAGGGCCACCCCTCCAAGGGCCAGCTGTTAGGATCATCACTCATGGCAGGATAATTTTGCGCAGGATTAAAATAACCTTCAACAGGATGGAGGGTCCATGTAACTGTTCCCGCATCATTTTTATCGACCTCTTCCCGGTATTCAGTTTGCAAGAAATAGGCTTCGTGCAATGTCCCTGGATCAGAAAGGTTAATCTGTAAGGAATCATCTATAACAATTGTATCCAGAGTGGTGGAGTCCTGGTCATTGTGAATGTATACTTTAGCTCCGATCAGCAAACCTATCCCGTCAACCATCCGGGTGCCCGTTGGATCGTTGGGCCAGATTGAGACATCACTCAATCCGCCTGGCACCCAGTTGGATAACTGAGTTGTATTTTTAAAGTAAAGTAATATGCGATTGCCATCCATTCGGGCATCACGGATATTCGAGGGGTCACCTGCGAGGTCGTCCGGACCTTCATAGATTGTCTGAGCTGTTACAACCTGAAAAATATAAAATATGAGGAGCGGGAATATTTTTTTGATCATCTAAAGTCTATAGATTCAATTCTAATCCAATTTTAATGGTCCTTGGTGCTGAAAAAGCACTAGGATCCTGATAAGAATCTTCGATAGTAGTGAAGTTGCTTCTGAAATTTCTTCTGTCAGAATCAGTTATAACAGCAGTGTAGGCCCGTCCGGTCTGAGAATTGACCCCATATTCATTAAGCCGGTCAAAAATATTATAGATCAGGAAAGTAAGTTTACCGGAAAATTGGTTCAATATGTTTATGTTGTAGTACCCGCTCATATCAACAGTATAAGTTTCCGGTTTATAATCATTATTGGGCAAGAGATTGATTGCAGCCAGAGGATTTATAGAAGATGGAGAGAAAGTGTATGGAGTCCCCGAGTTATAATATCCAGTAACAGAAACTCCATAAGATTCACTGTTGTAGCCAAATGTTGTGTTAAATGTGTGTCTCTGGTCCCAGCTCATGGGAATGAGTTTACTTACCGGGTCCTGGTTGTTTCCTTCCCGGCTGTATGTTTGAGCAGGATTGTCCGCATTTCCCCGGGTATATTGGAGCGTGTAGTTCGTGAAAATAGACATAGGTCCGCTTCTTAGTTCATATTTTAGTTCCATTCCCCTCACATTTCCATAATCCTTATTTGTGTAATAACCATACTTAATAGTGTTGTATGTGGTGATAACTTTTGTACTTAGGAGTTCATAAATGTCTCTATAGTAAACGTTCACCTCCAGACTCATCAACCTATTTAATTTCTGCCAGAGACCAACCTCATAGGTGATAGTTTTTTCAGCGTTAAGTTGAGGATTACCCATAATTGCTGAGTTAAAACTTTGCGTAGAGATCAAACGGTCATAATTGCTGAGCATAGCATAGAGGGGCGGCATCTGGAAAAAATGACCATAACTGAAATGAAGTATAGCTTCGTCACCAACCTGGTATGCCAGACCAAAGCGTGGACTCCACTGAAACTTTGGGTCTGCCATAGTATAATAGACAGTGTCTGGATGATTTATATCATCTGCCGGATTTCGATAATCAGAGGGATAATCTCTTTTGGGATCAAAATAATCATATCGTAGTCCAAGGTTGATGACCATGTCGTCAAACTCCATCTTGTCTTGAAAATATCCCGAAAACTCAACGGGCTTTGCTATATATTCTTCCGCATAAAGACTTCTGCAGTCCACATCTTCGTTATCGCATCCATCTCTATATTTTGAAAAGATAAAAGGAGTATATACAGCATCTGATTCAGTGCTGTCCCGTATGGTATAGGCCATATTTTTAATTTCATGATTGAAAAAATCAATTCCAGTCTTGATGCTGTGCCTCTGATTAATCTGCCAGTTGTAATCAAGCTTCAAATTATTATCAATTGTTGTCCTTGTTAGATGATCCTTATTCTGTCCCCCAAGCGAAAATCCTGATTCTGAATTGTAGTATGAATCACTGATATATCGACTATCAGTTGGATTATTAAAAAGGTAGGAGCTGTAGACCTTTTTTATGTTTGATAATTTTATATCGAAGAACATTGAATTGTTTACCATATAGTTCAATTGAAAAGAATAAAAATCTGATTGTGTTCGGCCGGTTGCTCTTCCAAACGGATTATATTTACGGAAATGGCTGTAACCGCTCCATTCGTTGTTATTTT
>CAZBBE010000113.1:0-4541 GCA_964489755.1 uncultured bacterium
TGAAGATCTTCTTGGATTTCAAAATGTTGGAAAACTTGATTTTCCATTCCAAGCTGTTGCTTTAACCTCTGGACGCACTCATCACGAAATATTGCTAATTGAAGTTGGTTCAGCTCCAAAACCACCAAAAGGACACCGTATTGGATTTTATCATATTGGTATTAAAATGGGTGACTCTTTAGATGAATTAAGGCAAGTAAAAACTGAATTGGAAAATGCTAAAGTTAGAATTAATGGTTTAAGTGACCATACTGTCAGTCAGAGTATATATATTGAAGACCCTGATGGAAATGAGATCGAACTTTATGTGGATGCAGATAAGAGTATCTGGGAAAATGATCCAAGTGCTGTAGTCTCTCCTATAAAACCATTAGAATTGTAAATTAATTCAGTATTATTGAAATAATTAAAATAACATTATGAAACTCTTACACCGATCATTTTACGATTGTAACAATATTTTATTTATAGTTTCTGTACTGATGCTATTTTCATGTCATTCAGTTTTTAAATTACCACTCGAATATAAAATTAACGATTTTCCATATCGTTCTTATGATTATTTTTCTGAATCGGAAAAAATAAAAATTGGGTTTGGGTCATGTTTGCAACAGGATAGTCCTATGCCCATTTTTAATGCAATAAAGAAAGATAGCCTTGATCTTTTCTTCATGATCGGTGATAATGTATATGGAGACACTGAGAGAGAAGATCTGTATGAATTAAAATTGGCATATGAAAAACAAAAGAACAATTTTAATCGAATGAATTTAGATTTTCCTATTGAAGCTATTTGGGATGATCATGATTATGGTCGTAATGATGGCGGAAGAGATTATCCATATAAGAAAAGTTCAAAGGAATTATTTCTTGAGTTTTGGAACATTCCGAAGCACGATATACGCTGGACAAGAGAGGGTCTATATTATGGATTAGTTTTACAGACGGGAAAGGAAACATTGCAGATATTATTCTTAGATACTCGAACGTTTCGAGATCATCTTGTTCCCAGTGATAAATTGGGGTCTCCCGGTAAAGAACGTTACCTGTCTGCTGAAGATACTGCTTTAACAATGCTTGGAAAAACTCAATGGGACTGGGTTTCACGTAAGATGAATCAATTAGCTGACCACAGAATAATTGTTTCCTCGATCCAATTTCTCCCCATTGGTCATGGCTGGGAGACATGGAATAATCTACCAAACGAAAGGAAACGAATGATAGACATTATTGATCAATCAAATTCAGAGCATATATTATTTATTTCCGGGGATCGCCACAGGGGCGGACTCTATGAACTACGAACCGAAAGAGGCAAAACAATTTCGGAAATGACATCAAGTAGTTTGAATGCATCTTTTTTTGGTGGAGAAGAAGCTGGCCCCTTACGAATTGGTAATACATTTGTTGAAGAGAATTACGGGGTTATAACAATCGATAACGTTAAGAAAATGATGTCAGTCGCTCTAAAAAATAATAAAGGGAAAATTTTACAATCATTATTGATTGAAAATTAAATTATCCTACCTCTTAGCAAAAAGGTGGGGAGGGGGTAGATTGAAACAATGAAAAAAAAGAGTATCTGAAGGTTGTATTAATCCTACCTGTGAATGTTATTATAACTATTCCTTTATTAATTTTTTTGTTCACCCGAAACTCTTATTCCTATGACTTAGCAAACTCTCATAACTTTCTTTTTTATGTTGCTATGTTTTTTTTAGCATTAGGTTTGTTGTTGGCCATTTGGTCGGTGCGGACTTTCTATAATAAAGGAGGTGACGGCACACCCGGTCCTTGGCAACCTGTTAGTAATCTTGTTATTAGTGGTCCGTATCGCTATGTTCGTAATCCAATGATAATAGGAGTTATAAATTTACTTTTATTTGAGTCAGCTCTTTTTGCATCTATACCAATGTTGTTATGGGCCATAGTATTTTTTATTTGCAATATAGTTTACTTTAAGAACATCGAAGGAAAAGAACTCATCAAACGATTTGGTGCTGAATATGAAGATTATAAAAACAAAGTTTCAATGTTATTTCCAAAATTTACTCATTATAAAAAAGAATAACCCCTCAACATCCTATTGGATTGTAGAAAATTGAAAAAGGTCAATACTCACCCCTTTGTAAAAAAGTGGGGATGGGGTAAATTGGGACGATATAAATATAAATCAATTCAACTTAAGTTATTAATCAGACAATGAATACTATTGATAAACAAGAAATATTAGAACAGCAAAAAAGACTTATAGATAAAATAAAAAATCAGTCTGAAGAATTAAAATTAGTTATTGATAAAATCACAAGTTATGTGTATAACAATTTTGCCTTGTTTAGGTGTGAAAAATGTTCAGACTTTAACTACGTAATTTCCGAGATTAATCAACTTAGTGATAGTGTCCTACTTATTTGCAGAAGATACTCGTGTCTGAGAAAGGTATGGGTTAAACTGAAAAATTCGAACTTTATAGTTAAGGAATTAAAATATGCTTACAATCAACAAAAAAAACTATCTGATCTATTAGAAAAGTCTAACTATGAATTCGGACAATTATTGAACAAATATCATGGCGAATATAATCCAAGAAAAGGTACGGATAGAGATAACCATTTTAAAAAGTCTAGTATATCTAATTATGATGATGTTAGTTTATTAATTTTAAATGATTCTAGCTTGGTAAATACCAAGCCAAGTATTGATGGGAGAACTTCTAATCGCAATATCCCTTAAGATGTAATGGACAAAGTGTGGAGTGGAGTAGATGGTAAATGTATGATATGTGAAAGTAATGAAAATTTAATATATTATTATAATTTACCACTCAGAAAAGGGGATGCAATTACATACAGAAATCTTCAAATCTTATGTGAGATCTGCAATAGGAATAGAATTGATAAAATTGTATAATGACCACCTCTTTGTAAAAAATGTGAAACAGAGTAAATTGAACAAATTAAATGCAGAGTGAGGCATATCAATAAAGTGTACTCTAAAACAAATGTGCAACACAGTTTAGTAGTTGGATTACCTTTATAAAATGACAAAAACTAAAAAACAAAAATAAAATGAAAAAGAATACATATAGAAAATATTTATTGTTGGTTGTATTAACAACATTTTTTATTTCTTCTTCTACTTCCCAAACTTTCCGGAACGTCCGTCCGGAAACGGTTGGCATGTCTTCAGATCGATTAGAGCGTCTCACCCATCAATTAGAATCTTATGTAGAAAGTAAAAAATTATCGGGTGGGGTTGCATTGGTTTTAAAGAAAGGAAAAGCAGCCTATTTTCATTCATTTGGATATAGGGATTTAAAATCTCAGGATCCAATGGAAAAGGATGACATTTTTCGTATCGCATCGCAGACCAAGGCTATTATTAGTGTGGGAATCATGATTCTCCAAGAAAGGGGTCAACTGCTGATTCAGGAACCCGTTGGCAACTTTATTCCTGAATTCAATAAAACGACTGTAGCTGTGACAAACGAGGAAGAGAGCTATAGTGTGGTGGACGTCACCAGAAAGATTACCATTCGAGACCTTCTCACACACACAGCAGGGATTGGCTGGGGATTTGGTCCTGCAAAAGAACGATGGAAAAAAGCTGATATCATGGGCTGGTATTTTGCGCACCGGGATGAACCTATTCGGGAGACAGTTAATCGGACCGCTGGCCTTCCTATGGATGCCCAACCGGGTGTACGTTTTGTCTATGGTCTTAGCACGGATATATTAGGTGCGTTGATAGAAGTCATATCAGGACAACCTTTGGACCAATTTCTACAAAATAATATTTTTGATCCCCTGAATATGAAGGATACCCATTTTTACCTTCCCCCTGACAAAAATGATCGATTAGCATCCGTGTATTCCTCAAGTGAATCAGGGATTACACTGTCAGCCAACCCAGGTGAACGGGTAGGGGCAAGCATGATAGGACAGGGCCACTATGTTAATGGGCCCCGGAAAAGTTTTTCTGGCGGGGCGGGTCTTCTTTCTACTGCAGAAGATTACGGAGCTTTTCTACAGATGATGCTCAATGGTGGTACGTTAAATAAGAAACGAATCATCAGTCAAAATACCGTGAACCTTATGACCGTAGATCATATTGGAGGGATTGATTTTCCTTGGGAAAATGGCTTGGGATTTGGTTTGGGATTTTACATCTTAAAAGATCTTGGTGCTCGAGGTACGCCCGGTTCGGTAGGTGAATATGGATGGGTTGGTGCCTACCACTCTATTTATTGGGTGGATCCAAAAGAAGCACTGGTGGTAGTCTATTTTACCCAATTGATCCCTGCACAAGATATTGACGACCATGATAAACTGAGAACACTCATTTATCAGGCGATCATTGATTAATCAAATATATAATTTTAGATTAGTCATAGAACTACCATTTAGATGCTTGTGAAGTAGTTCAATTCTTTGTAAAAAAGTGGGGATGGGATAAATTGTTTTAACCATAGTAAATAATTGAAAAATATTAAATTAATAACAATTTATGTGATGAGTTTTTTTTATGTATATGCTGGAGTA
>CAZBBE010000114.1:0-4521 GCA_964489755.1 uncultured bacterium
GATTCCAACGATTTATTTGATGCAAATGTTTACGCTAAGGGTGCCGTCGTTATGGACCTTTTGCGGAATATTCTGGGAGAAAAACCCTTTCAAAAAGGGTTGCAATATTATACCAGAGAAAATGCATATAAAAATGTGGAATCCTATGATCTAAAAAAAGCATTTGAGGAAACAACGGGAAAAAATCTGTACTGGTTTTTCGACCAATGGATGTACACTCCCGGTCTTCCAGAACTGACCATTGACCATCGGTATGACAAAAAAAAGAAAGGAACAATTATTACCGTTGAACAGACGCAGGACACCACCATTTCTTCCACGTTCCGTCTTCCTTTTACCGTTCTTATTGATGATGGAGAAGTTAATCGTTACAAAGAAGAATTAACAAAATCTAAACAGGAATTTTTCTTTCCATCAAAAGAACCAATCATGGTTGTGTTTGATGAGGGATTTCAGATTCCTAAGTTTATGAAACATAAAAAATCAGATAAAGAATTGACCTATCAGTTGTTCAGTGCTCCAAGTGTAAATGACAGGATCTGGGCAGCCGAAGAAATGGGAAAGAAAAAGACCAGAAATAAAAATGTCAAAGCGCTCTTTCATTCAATGGAATCCGATGAATTCTGGGGTGTAAGAAAGGAAGCGGCTGCCGCTCTCTCAAGGTTAAAAATGAAGGGAAAAGAATCAAAAATAATTAATGTTTATAAAAGTGAACCTGATGGACGAGTCAAGAGTGAAATACTGAATTTATTCAAGGATACGAAAGGAGAAAATGTAGTTGAATTTCTCAGGGATATCATTCTGCATGAACAGAAAGATTATCTTGTTCGATCTGCTGTGAATTCCTTGGCGAAGATCAATGAAGATTCATTGATGAAATATATGAACTTTATTCTGGAAAGGGAGTCTCACAATGATATTGTAAGGAATTCCGGAATTCAAAAATTATCTGTCATTGACCCTGATTCTAATTATCATCAACTTTTGGACCTAGCTTCTTACGGAGGAACGTCCTGGAACTCAAGGACGACAGCAGTACGAGGGCTTGAAAAATATATTAAAGATCATCCTGAAATTCTGGAAAATATGATTCATTTCCTTGAAGATTCAAATTATAGAGTTCGCTGGAGTGCAATCAATATTTTATGTAAATATGGGGGAGAGGATCACCTAAAACAAATGATAGATATTACCGCGGATGATCTTTTGGGGGGAATGCAGTTCAGTTCGGGGAAAAACCATTTGAAGAAAAGAATGGAAAAAAGGAATGCCTTCCCCGGTTCATTGAAAATATCTAAAAAGAAATTGTCAGATATCTATGATCAAATGGACCAGGTTCGTCTGGATTAGGTAAAATGTCGTTCTCTGCCTGGCTCATCCCTGAAGAAAAACACTCTGGGCAATTACAGGAATTGATCAATCGATTGTCTCAGGAAAACAATTCATCTGAATTCCCTCCCCATTGTTCGCTTCTAACTCAAATCCAAAATTTTTCCGCCATTCCAATTGAAAAGATTGATTTTTTCTGTTCTTACACAAAAACGGTTAAATTAAACATTTTAAACATAATGGGTGGTGACACTCTGTTTAAATCCCTGTACATTCAATTTATAAGGGACGATTCCATACTGGAGTTTCAGCAAATTTTTTCAAATCTTTTTAAAAATCGGGAACCATACCGATTTGATCCTCATTTGAGCCTTATGTACAAAATTGTATCAGCTGAAAAACAGAAAAGGATCATTTCAGAAATATCGTTACCAGATCACATAAATTTTGATTGTATTTCTATTGTAAATACGGGAGAAATCATTGAAGGATGGGAAATTGTCCATAACCAAAAATTATCCGAATAGATCAAAGAAATGAGAAAAATTCTGACCTTGATCGATGTTCAAGAAAAACTGGTACCTCTCATGGAAAATAAAACTCAATTTGTGGATAATCTGGGTACCTTGCTGGAAGGGGCCCAACTTTTGGATATCCCCATCATCTGGATGGAGCAATTACCGGATAAGTTAGGTCCCACAATTCCAGAAATTAAAGATGTAATGAAGGGCCAGACTCCCATCATAAAAAATGTCTTTAGTTGTGGCGATTCGGATGAATATCTTTCTGTACTAAACAGGTACAGTCCGGATGAAGTTATACTCTGTGGAATTGAAACTCATGTCTGTGTATATCAAACAGCCATGGATTTACTCTCTATGGAAAAAGGTGTCCAGGTTGTTGCAGATGCAGTGACATCTCGAAAAAAGCTGAACCATGATATTGGATTACAGCGAATATCTGCAAAAGGAGGGTCACTGACCACATACGAATTGTTATTATTTGAGGAACAGAAAATCGCCGAAGGGGACCGGTTCAGGTCTCTGATTAAATTGGTTAAATAATGCAGTAGAAAAAGTAAATTCATACCTTTAAAATTAAACTATTGGAGTTAAAATGAAAATTATATCGTCAATTCTGTGTTCTATCATTACCCTGACATTAGTCACAAGTTGTGGTGATGCTGTAAAAGCTGAAATAAATCTTAATACCATTCAATGTGGAATGTGTGTCAATAAAATAAATAACAGCCTGAGTGACTTAGACGGAATCGTCAAAGTTGATGTGAGCCTTGATAAGAAGGTGGGATATGTCACCTATAATCCTACCATGGTAGATTTAGCATCCATAGAGAACGCAATAGCTGCCGTCGGATATGATGCTAACGATACAAAAGCAAGCGAAGAAGCGTATAATAAATTGGATGCCTGCTGCCGTATTCCAGGTAAATAAGGGTATTATCTAAACTTAATTTCATCTGAACAGGGGAAAGAACATTTCTCCTGTTATTTCTGAATTTAGAGGAATAAATATTATCACATTCGGAATAATCCAATTTATGCGCAATATTATACTTTATTTTCTATTTCCAGTCATGGCATTTTCTGTCAATTTTTCCGGGGATGGTGAGGTGATGAAGGGAGTGAAGTTGTTTTATAATTATCAAACAGCAGAAGCAGTTAAAATCATAGCAGCAGCACGGGAAAATTTTCCTGAGAATCCCCGAGTCCATTTTACGTGGGCGGCTGCCCGAATGCTGGATAGTGAGGCACACAACCCCGTCAGTGAATCTTATGAAATATTAGAAGGTGATTTGAATGAGGTCATCCCAATTTTGGAAAATCTGAGTGACTCACATGATGATATTCCTGAATACAAACTCTATCTCGGTTCAGCAATAGGATTAAAAGCCCGAATCAATCTGGGAAAAAAAGAGTGGGTATCAACACTGGTCAATGCCTACAGGGGTTTTAGAATTATAAGAAAAATAGAAAAAAATCATCCCGACCTAATGGATGCAAAATTACCCATAGGAATTGTTGAATATTTTGCCGGGTTAAATCCCGGATTAGTTCAGTGGACAGCAAAATTAATTGGATTGGAAGCAACAAGACATGCGGGATTGCTAAAAATAGAACAGGCTGCTTCTAACGGAGAATTTTCCAGTGTGGAAGCTAAAAAAATAATCACTTTTTTGTCGTTATGGGTAGAAAATGATATAAAAACAGCGTTGAACTACAGTAGTGATTTACATCGGGATTTTCCAAAGAATTATTTCTTCACCATCATGTATCTTGAAAGCCTGATTAAATCTGGAGAAAAAAAGAGGGTACTAAATCTTTTTTCAGAAATGGAACTGGAATTGGAATCCTTAACACCAATCCAGAAAAAATGGTATAAAAGTTATCTGGACTATGAAAAATCACAATATTATTACCACAATTCTGATTTTGACACTGCATTATATTATGTTGATCTTTCTATTAAAGAATATCATGCGGAACTGGATGTTATCCTGTCCCATGCTTTGCTACTAAAAGGTAAATTGCACGATTTAAAAAATGAAAGAGAGAAAGCCATTCTTTCCTATGAAAAATGTGTAAAATTGGATAACTATTCCTCAGCTATTGATGAAGCAAAAATTTATTTCAAGAATAGGTATAAATAGAATTGAATGTATATATAAATCCCTTTTTTTTGTGAGATAAACTCAAAATAACTAGACGTATATTCTCAATATGGATGAGACAATTAATCGAAGATTGACCAGAAAAGTGATGGTAGGGGATGTCCCTATCGGTGGGGGTGAACCCATCCCTGTTCAATCCATGACAACCACAAAAACTCATGATCTGAATGCAACGCTGAAAGAGGTTGAAAGGCTTGAGGAATCCGGATGTCAGATCATCAGAATTACAGTTCCCGATAAAAAAGCTGCTGAAGTGCTTCCTGAAATAAAAAAACGAATGACGGTTCCTTTGGTGGCAGACATCCATTTTAATTACCGGATGGCATTGGCTGCTGTGGATGCCGGAGCAGATAAAATTCGTATAAATCCCGGTAATATTGGTGGAAAGGAACGGGTAAAAGAAGTGCTTGATAAGGTCAAAGGTGCCAATCTTCCCATCCGAATTGGGGTGAATGCAGGCAGTCTGGAAAAAGACCTCATAGAAAAATATGGATATCCCACTC
>CAZBBE010000115.1:0-4469 GCA_964489755.1 uncultured bacterium
GAGTCGGGGTCTCCGGAATCTATACAGGGTGAGCCTGGTTGAAGATGATAATCACCGTTCTCCACATCTGCAAAAAGCGGATCTAACCCAAAATTGCCTTCACCCCAGACAACGTTCCCCATACCGCTGGTCTCGATAGCATCTATCCCACCCTGGATATCCGAATAAGAGATAGTGACAGTCCCCCAATTATCATAATCATGAAAATGAACTTCATACCCTAACAGGTCATTCCACATAATAGAATTGATAAGTGAAACATTTGTATGAAATAGATAAATACTTCCTGCTCCATCTTCTGCTGAATTATTCCCAATGGTGATGTGATTCATAACAGCTTCGCAATCGGTGAAAGCAATTGCTCCGCCACCAACTCCTGACGAATTATTATGGATGAACACCTCCTCAATCACAGGTTCAGAATTCTGAAAAAGCATTCCGCCACCCCCGGCATCAAAAGCACCATATGTCCAGTTGTTTGTCAATGATATGTTTCTGAAATTACCATTGTTATTGAGCCCAAATATTCCGCCACCGCCCGCCGCTGAGTTTCCGTAAATAATTACATTTTCAACAAGGGAATTGGATAAATACAGGGCGAGTCCACCACCAACACCTATTGTACCGGTGTGGTTATCGTAAATTTTTAAATCCTTGAGTGTGGGATTTGCCTCATAACAAAATATTCCTCCACCGTATCTTGGTGCTAAGAGAAATGTACCTGTTCCATTTATAATGGAAAACCCTCTCAATACAGCAGAAGGCCCTTCACCGTTTTCAAAGAGAAAAACACTTCCATTTTGGTTCCCATCTATCACGGTCTGAGAAATGTATGAACTATCTCCAGTGGTAATGAACAACGAACCCACCACAATATTTTTTCCGCTGAAGTTAATATTTTCAAGATAAACTCCAGGATGCACAAGAACAGTATCTCCGTCAATAGTATTATCGATGGCAGACTGAATGTCCGGGAAATCATCCGGAACATGGAACACCGAAGATGGTGGGCTGGAATCTGGGTCCAACTTCATGAGCATTACATTAAATTCCTGGTACAGTCCGGTCATGCCGGCAACGATAAAGCCACCATCACCGGTTACCTGAATTGAAAAAGCAATGTCCCAGATATCCCATCCGGGACCGCTCCTGTATACCTGTGTCCAAAGTGAATCCCCCTGGGAATCTGTTTTTACGACCCAGGAATCAAATCCTCCTTCGTCTGTGGTCAGCACTCCGGCAAAAGCAAAACCACCGTCTGATGTCTCCACTATTGAAGAAGCTGCGTCAGCCTGAACAAGACCAAAAGTCTTCTCCCATAGTAGATTTCCGTCACCATCAACCCTAATCAAATATACATCATCATTACCGTTCCCATAAGATTCCGTCTGCCCCGCAATAATGTAACCTCCCGAGGATGACTCCTCAACGGAAAGACTGAGGTCAGACTCTACCCCTCCAAAAGTATTGGACCACAGCATTTCTCCCTGTGGATCTGTTTTTACAAGGAACACGTCATCACTTCCTGCACCCAAGGATTCTGTGGAACCGGTAATAATGATACCACCATCGGATGTTAGTTGCGCCCACTGGGCATCCTCGTTCAACGGTCCGCCATATGTTTCGTACCACATCATGTTCCCCTCCAGATCAATCTTCAACAAAATAATATCACCTCCCCCCTGTCCATAAGAGAATGTTTCTCCGGCGATGATGTATCCTTCACCGGGTATTTCTCCTACCCACTGGCTGTCATCATAATCCACTCCACCGTATGTACCTGTCCACAGGGTATCGCCACCAGCATCGGTTTTGATAATATAAATATCACTGTCTCCGGGACCAAAGGATGTGGTTCTTCCTGCAGTGATAAAACCACCATCTGATGTTTGCTGAATTGATCGTGCTTCGTCCCAGCCGGAACCTCCATATGACTGTGACCAAATCAAATCCCCGTTCTCATCAGTGCGTATAAGATAAACATCATAAAGCCCTGCGCCGTAAGACATAGTAAGCCCTCCAACAATGTAACCGCCATCCTCTGTTTCCCTGACACAGTGTCCCTCATCCCAGTTGTTTCCCCCGTAGGTCTGGGTCCAGGCTATTTCCGGCTGGGCAATGACTGACTGGAGATTAAATATAAACAGGGAAATAAATGAAATAAATCGGAGTGTAGTGGGTGGTTCCATAAAAGAAAATTAGCCCTATTTTATGGAAATAAAAAACCCCGAATCAACGGGGTTTTAATCCAAAATATATTAAAAAATTATTGTTTTAATCGATAGGAACATCCTTCAATGGTTTTCAAAAATTTGGTGACCTGAGATTTAGTATTAAATAAGTCTTCAATCGGTTCAAAGGAATCAATTGGATACATTTCAGGATCGTATTCTCTCAAAAAATTGGATTCCAATTTCACCACCATGTCTCGTAGAACCATTTTAGGTATGTCTTTATTACGCAGAAAATTGATCTGCAAATTGATATTACCATCTGAATTGAGGTGGAAGAGAGGTAATAACCCCACGTCCGATGTACAGCGAAAGGTCATGGTTCCATGTTCCGAACCTCTGCCCCAGGATATATGTTCAGAATATTTCTCAGAAAACTTAATTATTTCTCTGGTTATCTTGACCACTTCACGACTGCAGTTTTCTTCCAGATCACTTAAAAAGTTTTGTTTATTCCATTTAGACATAAAGTTTATAAATCCCCCTAAATTTTGTAAATCAATTACCAGTATACAATAGAATTTACGACTTTTTCATTTTTTCTATCTAATGAAAATAGCCCCCATCAAAAATGGAGGCTATTAATTTAAAACCTGGGTTGACCGAAAAGATTACATCATTCCGCCCATTCCTCCCATTCCGCCCATGTCACCACCCGGTGGCATTGGCATTGGGGGTTCTTTTTCCGGAATTTCCGTCACGGCCGCTTCTGTGGTTAAAAGCAACCCTGAAATGGATGCTGCATTTTCAATTGCAACACGAGTTACTTTGGTCGGGTCAATGATGCCCGCCTTGAACATATTGACATAATTTTCAGACCGTGCATCAAATCCATAGTCCTCTTTTCCGTTACGAACTTCCTGTACAACAATGGATGCTTCCAATCCGGCATTAGTCACGATTTGTCTAATGGGTTCTTCCAGTGCACGACGAACAATGTTCACACCTACTTTTTGGTTATCACTCACATCCAATTTGTCCAGTGAAGAAACTGTCCGTAAAAAAGCAACACCACCACCAGCTACAATTCCCTCTTCCACTGCTGCACGAGTTGCATGCAGTGCATCTTCCACACGAGCCTTCTTCTCTTTCATTTCTATTTCGGTGGGAGCACCAACATTCAATACAGCCACTCCGCCGGAAAGTTTGGCCAACCGTTCCTGAAGTTTTTCTTTGTCGTAATCAGAAGTTGTTTTTTCGATTTGGACATTGATTTCGTTGATACGTGCTTTGATATTATCTTTTTCACCATTTCCGTCCACAATCGTGGTATTATCCTTATCGGAAACTACCCGCTTGCATGACCCCAAATAATCCAAAGTAGCATTTTCCAGTTTGTATCCTGCATCTTCGGAAATGACGGTTCCACCGGTGAGAACAGCAATATCTTCTAACATTGCTTTTCTGCGATCGCCAAACCCGGGAGCTTTTACAGCCAGCACCTTGAACGTACCCCGTAATTTATTCACCACCAAGGTTGCCAGGGCTTCACCCTCAACATCTTCAGCGAGTATAACAACGGGTTTTCCGGTTTGAACGACTTTTTCCAACAATGGAAGCAGGTCCTTCATATTACTGATTTTCTTGTCATGGATTAAAATATAGGGATCGTCCATTTCAGCATCCATTGATTCGGAGTTTGTCACAAAATAGGGGGATAAATATCCACGGTCAAACTGCATTCCCTCAACAGTTTCAAGGAAAGTTTCCGCTGTTTTGCTTTCTTCCACGGTAATAACCCCATCTTTTCCAACTTTTTCCATTGCCTCGGCAATTTTATCACCGATCTCTTTGTCTCCATTTGCCGAAATACTTGCAACCTGGGCAATCTGGGATGTGTCTGGTAGGTCTTTACTCTGTTTGCGTAATTGTTCTACAACTGAAGCTGTAGCTGCATCAATCCCTCGTTTAATTGACATTGGATTTGCACCGGCAGCAACATTTTTCATTCCTTCACTAATAATCGATTGTGCTAATACAGTGGCGGTTGTTGTTCCGTCACCCGCAATATCAGAGGTTTTTGATGCAACCTCTTTTACCATCTGGGCACCGACATTTTCCAGTTTGTTTTCTAATTCAATTTCTTTGGCAACTGTCACACCATCCTTGGTGATGGTTGGAGCGCCAAATTTCTTTTCAATCACTACATTCCGTCCCTTGGGTCCCAGTGTGACTTTTACAGCATTTGCTAAAGTATCAACACCTTTTTTTAGGGAATTCCGGGCAACGGAATCATAG
>CAZBBE010000116.1:0-4438 GCA_964489755.1 uncultured bacterium
CCAAATCCACCTGGAAAAGCCACCAATGCTTTTGCTAGATATGCCATCCAGAATTTTCGCATGAAAAAATAATGGAATTCAATATCAAGATCGGAAGTAATCCATTTATTTCCTGATTGTTCATTAGGAATGGATATGTTTAATCCTATTGCCAGTCCCTTTGCATCTGAGGCTCCACGATTTGCTGCTTCCATGATACCGGGGCCTCCACCAGAGGTAATAATATATCTGTGCTTGGAGTTTTTTAATTTCTTGCTCCATACGGTTAAAATTTTTGCTAAGGTTCGGGCATCTTCATAAAATCTGCTCATAGCTATGTTTTGTTCCAGCTGTTTCTTTTGTTGAGGTTTATTTTTTTTCAGAGCATTTTTTAAATCTGATTTTGGAGCTTCAGGAGATTTTAATCGAGCACTCCCAAAAAACACGATTGTATCTTCGATATGATTCCGAGTAAACTGTTCTTTTGGACCTAGATATTCATTAGCAATTCGGATACTCCTAGCATCAGGGATTAAGAGAAAATCAGGATTCTGGTAAAAGGGTTTATCTTTTTGTTTTTGTATCATATGTTTTCATGGTTTAACGTGAGGGTGAAAGCTAACATGGAATTAACCACAAAAAAAGGGTGCTCATCTAATTTCTTTCTCTAAAAATTTGTTTGAGAGGAATAAAAATTGAAATAGATTTTCATGATGAAATTACTATATTATTTTCCAATCATTTTGTTCTTTTTTGGAAGTTGTAGATCACCAACATTAAAACCTGAAAACGAACTGAAAATTATTGAGGAAATAATTTCTTTTGAAATGGACGATGCTCAACATTCACTTAGACCTGCAATGGTTGCATGGGAATTTTTAAAAAAGAATCCTTCTGAAAACGAAGTACTGAAATATTTAGGGAATCCGGATTCTTCCTGGGTTGATGAATACGATAAATTTAAAATCCTATATTACTATATTCCTGAATATCAGGACTACAATTTTATCGAGATAGACCTAAAATCCGGGAATGTATCGGGGTTTGAATGGGATTAAGACGGTTGGAGTACATGTCATAATCTCCTAATTTTCTTTCTTTCTTTTTAACATAAATTGATCAAAATAGCTCCCTCTATACTGTCTGCGGATTTTTCTGATCTGCGCTCCGCCTTAAATTTGTGTGACGCTGGAATGGCAGATTATATACATATCGATGTCATGGATAATCATTTTGTTCCAAATTTAAGTATTGGTCCACCGGTCGTAAAATCAATTAGATTATTTTCCAAATCTTATTTTGATGTTCATTTAATGGTAACAAATCCCCGAGAGATATTGGATTTGTTTGCAAAGGCAGGTGCAGATGGAATCACCTTTCACATTGAAGCAGTGGACAACCCTGGTTCTTTGATTGACCAAATAAAATCTTTAGAATTGGAAGTCGGGATTTCGTTAAAACCGGCAACCCCTCTGGAAGAGATAATCCCCTTTTTAGACCAAATTGACCGTGTGTTAATCATGAGTGTAAATCCAGGCTTTGGAGGCCAAAAATTTATAGAATCTTCGCTTGATAAAATCCGACAACTTAATCATGCTTTGGTTCAGTACAGATTAAAAAACAAAGTGGAAATTGAGGTTGACGGCGGAATTAAATTGGATAATGCACAGGATGTTATAGGTGCGGGTGCTGATACCTTGGTGGTTGGTTCCGGGATTTTTAAAGCACAGGACCCTTTGAAACAACTTTCAGTTTTTAAACTATTACAAAAACATTGAAATCCTACAAAGATATTGATTCTTTTTCCGAATGGAGACCGGAGGAAAGAGATATTTTTTCAATCAGAGTATTGAAAGGAATTATTCTTGATGGAGTTCGAAAAGCAAATTCAGGTCATTCTGGCGGACCCCTTTCATCAATTGATTTTGCGTATATATTATTTACGGAATTTTTGAATTTCGATCCCAGCGATCCAGATTGGTTTAGTCGGGATAGATTTGTTCTTTCTGCAGGGCATGAATCCATGCTTTTGTACACATTGTTATTTATGGTTGGATGGTTGTCCATGAATGATTTGAAACAGTTTCGCCAGCTTCATAGCCAAACTCCTGGACATCCTGAAGTTCATATTCCGGGTGTAGAAGCAACCACAGGACCGTTGGGGCAGGGGGTTGGTATGGGTATTGGAATGGCAGCAGGGGGAATTTTATATAAAAATATATGTGAAAAAAAATCTGGTGTTGATTCATCATTTTTATTCCATAATACCTATATTCTTTGTAGTGACGGTGATCTTCAGGAGTCGGTTTCATTGGGAGCTTCATCATTAGCCGGGCACTGGAAACTGAGTAATGTAACCATGTTTTACGATGCCAATGATGCGCAAATTTCCGGTAAAACAGATCGAGCAGATTCAACGGATTATGGAACAATATTTGAGGGATTTGGCTGGCATGTTCAACTGATTGACGGACACAACCATGAGGAGATCAGAGATGCAATTCAAAAAGCCCAAGTAATTGAGAAACCAAGTCTCATTATCGGAAAAACTCGGATAGCACATGAAACCGCTACTATGGAAGGAGATTATGAAACTCATGGGATGCCTTTGCCTTACAAAGAAATTGATGCGACAAAAGAAAAATTTGGACTCCCACAGGAAACATTTTATCTACCCAATGAAGTTTGCAGCCATTTCCATCGCAGATTCCCGAAATTAGCTGAAATGAGAACTGTCTGGGATAAATCATTGAATTCTGCAATGAAAAAATCCGCTTTCAACCAGTTTTGGAATATGACGGTGAGAAATAAGTTTCCGAAATTGTTATATCCGGAATTTGAATCGGATTCGCACATTGCAACCCGTAAAGCCTTTGGATTAACCCTGGATATATTTGCAACTCAACTTCCGCATTTAATAGGGGGGTCTGCTGATTTAGAACCATCAAATTATACATCGAACTTTGCCGCAACTTATGGTGATTTTTCAAAATCAAATCCCAGTGGACGAAACCTTGCTTTTGGAGTGAGGGAATTCTCCATGGGCACAATTTGTAATGGACTTTCCCTTCACAAAGGGCTAATTCCTTTTGGAGGTACATTTTTAGTTTTTTCTGATTATTCAAGACCTGCAATTCGACTATCAGCAATTCAAGATCTGCAAGTTATATACGAATTCACCCATGATTCCTTTTATCTAGGAGAGGACGGTCCTACACATCAACCGGTTGAACATATTATGAGTCTGCGGACAATCCCAAATTTGAATGTATATCGCCCGGCTGATGCAAAGGAAACTGCTGTTTCACTGGAGTGTATCCTTCAGGACACATCTAAACCCAGTGCTATTTTACTGAGTCGACAGGGACTCCCTCAACTTGATTGTGAAATTGACACAATCAAAGATGGGGTAAGAAAAGGAGGTTACATCGTAAAGGATTGTATTGGGAAACCTGATATCATCATTATTGCAACAGGATCAGAAGTTTCCTTAGGGATTGAAGTAAATTCACATATGAGTGATTTTAATTGCAGGGTTGTGAGTATGCCTTGCTGGGAAAGATATTTTCAGTTGGATGAATACGAAAGAGACAAGATTATTCCCAGAGATAGCGGAATTCGGATATCAATAGAAGCCGGTGCAACATTAGGATGGGAACGATTGACTGGGGAAAATGGATTAAATATTGGAATAGATCATTTTGGTGCTTCAGCTCCTCAAAAGGATTTAGCAGCGGAATTTGGATTTGTGCCGGAAAAAATTGAATCTCGTATTAAAGATCATATACAAAAACTGAAGAAAAAATAAGAATAGAATCAATTATGAACATTCATTTAGCAGCAGACCATGCCGGGTTTAAATTAAAGGAATCGATGAAGGGATATTTGTCCAAAAAGGGTTATTCTCTTACGGATCATGGAGCTTATAAATATGATTCTTCAGATGACTATCCGGATTTTATTTTCCCCGCTGCTAAGGCTGTTGCAAAGGACGGTGAATCACGGGGAATCATTTTTGGTGGATCTGGGCAGGGTGAGGCAATGGCAGCCAACAGAATTAGAGGAGTGAGATCGGCTGTATATTATGGTGAGAATCTGGAAATTCCTCTACTTTCCCGACAGCATAATAATGCAAATATATTGTCTATTGGAGCCCGGTTTGTAACTGCGAAAAAATTGATAAAGGTACTTGAAGATTGGCTGGAAACACCATTTGAAGGAGGCAGGCATCTCAAAAGGATTCAAAAGCTGGATGAAGAAACTAAATAGCCGTTTATTAAAGGGAAGTGAATTAAATTTCTCGATATGCATTTTTATTTTTTCAGACGATTAATGGATTTCTTTTAAAAGGTGGATTCTTAGAAAAATCCGTAATTCATGAGTTTACATCAGTTACAAATTGGCACACAGGTAACCGTTAAATCAACCGGTGACATTGGTTCCATAAAGGATGTATATT
>CAZBBE010000117.1:0-4360 GCA_964489755.1 uncultured bacterium
CAATTCCTTTTAAATACTTATTGATATCTTCCTTGGTCCTGTTCTTTTCCTGTGACCTGAAGATTCCGGAAAAAGAGGACCTCGCATCCTGGACAACAAAAATTGAAGTCCCCATTTTGGAAAAAGTGATCACATTTGAGGATATAATTGAAGATTCACTGATCAACCCCATGGAAGGGAGTTCACTATATGCTTTTACCAAGGAAGTCGAAGTGGACACGGTAAAAGTAGGAGATAAACTTGAAATTGATGATATTCATAAGAGTTTTACCCAGACCGTTGATGATGTAACCGTTGAGGATTCCCAGGTTCAGGAGCGTATTGGATTTAATGCGGTCGGAGTAAGTCCTATTAATAAATTAATTACATCAGAAATAGGAACTATAACTTTAAATGATATTCCTGAAGAGGAAACAGAACCCTATACTTTTTCAAGTATATTTCCAAATATTGATGATCTTCCTGACGGATTTCATGACATACCAGGATTTACTTTGGAACCGGTAGAAAACTCTTTTTCATTTGATGATTTTAGTAATGCTGAATTCACCGGTGGTTTTCTCACACTAACCATATTAAATAATCTTGTGATTCCTTTGGGGGAAACAGATATAACATTAAAAAATGATGTTGGGACAGAGATATCCGGTGCTGCAGTTACCGTAGCAGGTCCCATTACTCCGGGTCAGAGTAATTCAGGTATATTAAATCTAACAGGAATAATTCTTCCCGGTGATATTATTGTAGAAGTAACTGGAAGCAGTCCCGGTGAAGATAATGTGGAAATAAATAACGATGCACGAAATTCTTCATTCACCGTCACTATTTCGGCGAGCGGGCTTGAAGTCTCATCTGCCACGGCTAAACTCCCTGAACAGATTATAGATGAAAATGATTCTATCCAATTATCAACAGCTGATTCAAATAAAGTTGAATCAGCAACTATTATGAGTGGAAAACTGGTTATATCAATTGATAATAATATGGCTGTCACTAGTACGGTCAATATGAATATTTCCACGATTCATACTCCGGGTGGTAATCCACTTCTAATTTTATTGCCTATTCCTGCTAATGAAACTGAAATTCTCCATGAGATCTCATTAGATGAGCATTCTCTCATTATGCAATTGGATGATCAATCTGTTTATTATGAATACACAGTTATAACAGAAGATTCAGGAGATGATTTAGTAACCATAAATTCCACTGATGACATTGTAATCTCTCTGTCACTTGAAGGGGAGACTCCAGGTGATGAAATCACTTTTTCCAATTTTACCGGCAGGGTTACTCCTCAAAATTTGGGGTTTGAAGGGATAATTGAGGTAGAATCCGATTCAGATATCCTTGAAGCATTTCTCGGAAGTGGAATACTGGAAATAATTGTTGAAAATAATGTAAATGAATCGTCCTCAGGTGCTCCCACAGCTGTAATATCTATTCCGGAAATAATTGAAAAGGAGAATGGTGATACCTTAAACATCCTCCTTGAACATATGTCCGGAACGGTTGAGGAATTCATCAACCTCAGTCAATATAAAATTGTGATGCCCAGGAACGATCAAAATCTTTATTATACGGCAGACGTCACTACCAATTATGAGGAGATAGGAACCTATTCACTCACCGATTCAATTTTTATTGATATTAATGTAACGGCCCTTTCATTTGATGAAGTAACAGGATTTTTCTCCCAGGATGCCATGGTAGATTCAAATTCCATAACAATTGATGATTCCACAAAAATAGAAACTGCAACCATTAAAACGGGTGAATTGATTTTAGATATTGAAAATAATATTGGAATTGTTGCGGACATAGAATTTAAGATCATTGAGTTTATAAAGAATGGTTCAACTCTTGATACAACTTTAGCACTTTCATCTTCAGATAATTCTTCCTATACTATTGATCTTTCATATTATCATTTGGATTTGGATATAAATGAAGACCCCCAGACAGTAAATTATATTTCAACGATTAATTTACCGGAAGATTCAGTTATGACCCTGTCTCTGAACGATCTCATAGCAGTTGATGTGACTCTGACTAATCTAACTTTTGAATCTGTTACAGGTAATATAAAACCGGTAACAGTAGAAATTGAACCAGTGGTCCAGAGTATCGATGGGTTGCCCGATGAGATTGAAGATTTTGAATTTGCAGATGTGAACATGTTTATTGACTTTGATACAGATATTGGCATTCCCGTGGTTCTTAATTTGGAGATTGAAGCCTCGAATTCATCGGGAGATATTGAAATATCTACCATTACAGAATGGGATATAACCGATGACAGCAGAGTTATTATTCCCGATGCAGAAGCATTGATCAATATTTTTCCGGACACTATTAGAGCCTCTGGTGAAGCGACAGTGTCTGGAATGGGAACTGTGACAACTTCTCAATATGTTTCAGGAATAATGACCGTAGAAGCTCCTTTGTCATTCAATGTTCCTGATGGAACCGAAGTTGATATTGATATTGAAGAAACCGATCTTGAACTGGATAATGAATTATTGGAAGAGGTAGCCATATTTTTTAATGCTGATAACCAGTTTGATTTCGGTGTTGGTGTTTCTGTTTTTGCTTCTTCGGATTCAACACTCCTGGGTACGGTGGAGGAAGATACTCTGTTCACAATTGAAATTTCTTCAAACGATACTCATTCTGATTCTATTGATTTGGATAATGATAAAATAGGTTTGTTCAGTGGAGAAAAATTATTTATAAAGGCAGATGTAAGTATTTCGGGAGAGCAAGACGTGGACGGAAATCCGATTCCTTCTAATGTTTTAACCACTGATTCTCTGAATTTACTCCTGTTTGGTCGAATTGAGGTGTTAGTGGACCCTACAGAAGAGGACTGACCTGAATGAGTTCAAAAATACTGGTCCATTATATTTTATTTTTCGTATTGATGTTTCAGAAAGTTCTGTTAGCCCAAAATGAGGGAGGATTAAAAGGGGGGTCATTATTCTCCTCCGCAATTGGAAATAATTCAATATCTTTGAATCCCGCAAATTTCTGGACATCCAGAAAATCAAATTTCTCAATACTATTACCTCTATCATTTCAACTGAATAATAACTCCGTTTCCCCTGGTTGGTTGAATTCCTATTTATTAAGTGGAAAAACACTTGATGATCAGTCTGTGGATAATATGCTTGGAGAAATCCCTGAATCCGGTCTATCACTGAGTGGTCACGGTCATTTAATGTTGTTCGGATTATCCTACAAATGGCTGGCAATGTATATTGGCGGCTCTGCAGATATATACGGAACCATCCCTAAATCAATCTTCCAAACGGTGTTCCAGGGAATAGAATTTGAAAGGACCATAGATATATCAGATACAAGGTTTGGAATGCAGGCTGTTTTACCGATTTCGTTTGTCTTATCAGGAAAGTTTGGAAATAATTTATATATGGGATTGGGAGTGAAAGGATTACTTGGATTGGCGTATTTATCCGTGACTGGTTCTGGAGGAATAACATCACATGAAGATAGGCTCTCTGGTGATGGTAATATGGAAATACAATACAATATGGGTGACCTGTATATTGTAAGAGACAGTCTTTTAGCTTATTCGACCAAGGGGAAACTCAGTCCAAGCATCAATGGTCAGGGATATGCAATAGACTTAGGAATAACAAAGATTATAGGGAATAAATGGACCCTTGGGCTTAGTGTTCAAAATATAATGGGAAAATTAAACTGGGACGAAAACACCTCTCACAATCAGGTCATTCAGTTTGACGTGGACCTACACTCTGATGAATTTGAAGAAATAAGCGATTATACTGAATCACAGCAGGATTCTTTAATGGAAACAATTATAACTAAGGATGTGTCTACCACAATTGATACTCTGACAAGCATGATTCCCTTAAGGATAGAAGTGGAAAGTGAGTATGTATTCGGAACTCGGTTCTTAATATTTAATTGCATATCCTACGAAAGTGAATCGACAATAATTCCGGAGTCTCAATTGGAATTTTCCGGAGGTTTCAGATGGTTGATCCATCGCCGGATTCCTGTTACATTTGGTATTACTCATAATTCTCTGTGGGGAATAAAATGGGGAGGAGGAATTGGGCTACATTTCAATCATATGCATTTAGACCTATTACTGTCTCAAAATGGTGGATTTATAAATGAAGCGAAAGGATTCAGTGTAGGCCTGATTAATTATTTTTATTTTTAAATTTTATTCTGCAGGATAAAACTAACCTGAATTATATCTGTTTTAATTCTGTATGTGTATTTGTTCTTAAAAATTTTCATTTTTAAATTTATTTTGCATATAACATACCCTTAGTTTAACAAACTATATATTCCATTGAAACTGTTTAAC
>CAZBBE010000118.1:0-4328 GCA_964489755.1 uncultured bacterium
TCAAATCAGGTACATAATTCATAGATGATTTAGATTCATTATAAATAGTTGGAATTTCAATATGATTTATAGTTATACCCAAGATACAGGCTTTAATCAGGAATTCACTTTCCATATGGAATCCCGGCTCACGATTATTGCATTTAAGATAGGTCTCTACAGGAAAACCACGGTATCCGCATTGGGAATCTTTTATGAGAGTATTTGAACGGATGGATAATAATAAACTGGTTAATATATTGGAAAATTTTCTAAACAGCGGCATTGTTTCCCTGTTCTTTCTCCATCCTAGTTTAATTTCTAATTTTCCATCATCATCAAATTTAGGGATTAGTTCGGGAGGATGCTGAAGGTCACCGTCCATTGTTACGATCCAGTTTTTTCCATGCTCTACTGCATATTTTGTTCCGACTGAGATGGCATTCCCCTTTCCCCTGTTTTCATCAATATCAATACAGTTAAATTGATATTTATTTACAATTTCCTTCGTCCCATCAATACTTCCATCATTGATAAAAATGAATGCACTTTTGTTGTAATATTTTAAAAATGGAATTAGATTTTCTATACTTCTCTCTTCATTAAAAACCGGAATGATGACCTGTGTTCGTTTCTTAATTTTCATAACATTTTACTGCAATTGCAGACATCACCTCACGCTCCATTGAAGTTCCGGACGGCTTGTTAATCAATTGGTTATTTACAACGAGCGCAGAGGAGCCGCCTCCATCGAGATTTAAAGCCTCCACACAATTCAGATTTACCATAATCTGCGCCAGTTCCTCAAGATAGGCCCCTCTGCTGGACACCTGTCGCCCATCAACAACGAGAATGATCAATTTTCTGTCTTCAGTATATCCTATTGCTGTCCTGGGATGGACTTCGGGGATTTTGGAACCAAAAAATACTTCTTCATCATCTGTAATAAAAATCTCATTGTTTTGTACAAGAACCGGTCCTCCAGAAATTGCTGATTCGACTTCCCAGTAGTTCCCCTTCTTAAAGTCTAAAATTACAGGAGGATTGTTTACTTGATTATTAAGAGATTCTTGAAAGGAATATAATGTGTCGTTCCGGCCGCTCACCCACGTTATATCCATAGTTTTATTTTTAAAGCCAATTGTTCCCCTAGTGGTATAGTAACGTTCCCCGTTTCTGATTACTGACAATAAGGGAGCAGAGATCGTCGAATCTTTAATTTTTAACAGACCAATATGTCTGGCAGGATTTTTGTCCATCAAAAAAAAACCTCCGTTTACCACAAGACAGGCATCTAAACGATCGGCAATTTCTGAAGGAGTTTCTTTAAGATCATCATCACTTCCACAAACAACCTCCACCTCAATATTTGGAGATGTTAAAGTAATCTCTGCATAAAATGCCTTCAGAGGAATTTTACTGTTTTTACCTGAATATAGATGAATACCTTCAGAATCAAATTGACCATTTCGATATGATGTCCATGATAATGTGATATTTTTAACAGGCTCATAATGAGATGTGCAGGAAAATATTCCTAAGTATAATAATATTAAATATTTACATTTCATTTTAATTCACACTAAATGACTTTTCTCCAATGGGCGCCCCTTCATCATTGACAATTTTTACTGTCCAATTACCTTTCTGATTTTCTGCGATCCTTTTATTGCTCCAGCACCGCCAAAAAGGTGATGGAGATACTTCCATTGCAATCCTTGCCATAATTTTGTCATTATATTCCCAAATATGAGTAATGGTCTGAATTTTAGAGTTGGTATTCCTTACTCCGGTAAAACAAAATAATGTATTCACTTTATTTAATGTAAAAACTGTATCAACTTCAACCGGCTTACGTTGTTCCACGATAAATCTCCGACATATTTTAATAGTCCTTATTTCCAAATCATAAGTGATTTCTTCTCCAATTATTTGACCTGCAGTTCCACCAGCTTCATGAGATTGAACTGAATCTTCAATAGTTTTTTCAACCGAAAATGTTGTATTTAATACTTCCGGTATTGAATCTGGTTTATCATACACAATATTTTCTTCAATTTGTCCTGTTTTCGTTTCACTTTCTGATGAAAGGAATGTTATGACCGCAAACAACACATAAATGACTCCAACCATCACAGCAGCTCGATAAATCTTAAAATAAACCGCCGTTAGGATAATAAGTATAGTAAATAAAAAAATGGAAATATTAAATGTGAACATCAATCCTAAGGATAATGGATTAAGAAATCTATTAAATATTTTGTTTTAGATATTAGAAGAAAATGTAAATTATTTTTTTATGGGGATGCGTTGACCGATGTCTTATCTCAAGAAATTGTATGATCATTCTCAATTTTTATTAAACTATGAATACTTTACTACAATTCCAATATTTATTACTTTTTATATCTCTCTTATGTATTATTACATCACAATTAGGACATCTAATTTCAGACATATTGTTCTCCCTTTAATCAAATCCACCCAAACGGGAAGCGGGTGGGCTATTGTTTGGCTGTTACAGTACGCGAGTCACATAATTGGCACCACCGCCCCGTCCGGAACCGACTTCCAGTACCTTCTTTCCGTCAAGGTCAACTGCTGCCGCTACATAATGATATAACTGTGAAGTAGCGGTCTTTTTCCGGGTGATCATGGAGATCCAATTCAGAACCATCCAATTCAGCATAACCTTAATTCATGAAGTTCCAGTCCGGCAGCTGGTATTTTTTCGCTATTGTTGTTATGCACAAAGTGCGGTATGAACTGCTTTAGAAATTGCCACTGCATTGGGTGTATCACTGTGGATACAAATTGTATTTACTTTTATATTCAACTCATTACCATCGACAGCAATAAATGTTTCATTTCTAGCCATGTGTACTGCTTGATGCGCTGCTTTTTCCGGGTCAGTGATCAAGGCATCGTCAAGCTCCCTGCTGCGCAATGTGCCGTCGCTTTCATAGGTCCTGTCAGCAAAACCTTCGCCTATTGATTCCAAGCCCATCTTTTTCCAAACAGTCAGCATGTTTACTTCAGCTAGACCCACCAAAGGTAAATGTTTATTAACAGACTGAACCCCTGCACCAATGGCGGCTGCTACCCCAGGATCATTTACGGCTGTATTATATAAGGCACCATGTGGTTTTACATGGAACAGTGCGCAGCCATTTTTATCCGCAATATTCTGCAAGCGCAGAATTTGTTTTGCTACCGTTTCAGAAATTTCAGCCGGAGTCATTGCCATTGCTCTGCGCCCAAAATATTCCCTATCCGGATAGCTGGGATGGGCACCGATATTTACTCCGTGTTCCTTAGCCATTAATACCATAGCCGTCATTATATCATCATTCCCGGCGTGGCCTCCACAGGCTATATTGATGGATGTTACATAAGGCAGCATCGCTGCATAGGTGCCGTCATCCAGCAGTTTCTGGATCTCACCCATATCGCTGTTAATATCGATCATTAGTTTTATAGGGCTGATAAATTATGGAAAAAATTTATTTGTTCTAAATAAAGCTGTTCCGCCTCTGCCATAAATACCAATGCAAATTTAAACCTGTCGCCCGGTTTTAACTGGCCCACTTTGCACAGGTCAGCGCTGATAACATTTGCTATGCGGGGAAAGCCGCCGGTTGTTTGGTGTTCCACAAAGGAAATGATCGGCTGCCCATTGCCGGGGACCTGCACTGCTCCCAAGGGAACCCCCTGGGTCAAAATTTCATGCCCTCCTGATGATTCTATACTATTTCCCTCCAGCCTGAGACCCATACGACTGAATGCCTGGGAAACGGAAAATTGATTGTTCAAAAATGAATCCCATGCGCCATCATTAAACCAATCTCCTTCAAGTCCTTTTGTAACACGAATTGTCTCACAATTGACTTGCCTTTGTATTTCATTCACATTATTTATTTTTGCACATTGTAGTTCACTTGCATCCCCCAATTCCAGCACATCACCTTTTCGCAGTGTTCTTCCCCCAAAACCGCCCAAGCCGCTTATCAAATGGGTGGAACGGCTGGATAATAATGGCGATACATCGAATCCTCCTTGTACACATACATAACACCGAGCACCATCGTGACTGCTGTTGATCCGTAAGCATTGTCCCTTTTGTATTTTATATCCGTTCCAGTTCGTAATCGGCTGATAATCTATTGAAGCATCGAATTCACTCCCCGTTATGGCAATGACTGCATTTGAACCAAGTTCATATTCCCCCCCAGTCAGTGTTATTTCCAGCGCTGCAGTGTTTGGATCATTGCCAACGAGCCGATTCCCAATTCGAAATGAAAAAGCATCCGCAGCGCCGGAAGCAGAAATACCCAAATGGGCAAACCCCG
>CAZBBE010000119.1:0-4321 GCA_964489755.1 uncultured bacterium
GAGTATTAAAAAATAAAACCAATATGATAATTGTATATTTCATAAATAAAATCCTTTTCAATTATGATTTAGGGTGATGACACCCGTTCCTGATGACCTGAGCCAGTATCCATTTCCGGGTTGTAAACTGTCTGCTTGTACGTATCCGTTTTCAAACATATAAACTGTACCGGGAATAATGAGGTTTTCTGGATCTTCTATGTTATTTAAAGGAAGCTCGGTAGAAATCCCTGATATGAGATTCCAGCCCTGGTTTAATTCGATGATAAGTTGACTTAACACATTTCCGGCTATAATAACATTCCCGGAGCTCTCAAAGCGAAGCCAATAACCAGAACCATGTATCAATTCATCTTCCTGCACATATCCACCATTAAAAGAATACAAAGTTCCTTCTACACTCTCAGGAAAAACAATTTGATAATTGGCATTATCTATGACAACCGGAAGCCCAACAAGATTCCAATCTGAGTTGTAAGTAACAGTTAATTCCACAGCATCCTCGGGACAATAGTTCCCATCAGGAGCAAACTGTGGCAGTTTATAATCACTGTTATTCACAACTCCATGCATAATGATATCGGTAGACTCAAACAATTCAGGTGAACATGGTTCCCATTCGTTCGCAATCCCTGCACAGGTTTGTGGGTCATCGAGTATCCCCATATCGGTCACAATACACCAATACAAATACTCAATAGCCATACATTCATAATCGCAGGTCCAATCATCATAATGATACCATGCTTCCTCGGGATAATTATTTGGTACCTCCAAAAATTGCCCCCCTCTAGCTATATCCATAGCATCAGACATAATTGAAGAGTTGGGAGCAAGACCAAACACATCAGGATAAATAGCTACATGACCCACATGATTAATTGTATGTAAAACCTCTTCAACCGTTGCGTCGTCACCCCAGTGCCCAGGTTGGGTTGGGTCAATCTCATTGCGAAAAAGCACGGCTGAAACACCATCTCCATCATAATTATCCTCAAAATTATCCATGCAAGAATTCCCATCATAAGTAAAAACCGGCATCAAAGCATGCTGATTTAGAAGTTCATTAAAAAGTGTTTCATCATCAACTATTCCGTCTTCGTCATTATCAAGCAGTTCCGCTGTTACAGCTGCAACATGGAGAACTTTTTCATCGGAAACATTTTGCTGGGCATACACCTCAAAACAACCCAGCACATTTATATATTTGGAAAAACATTGGAGAGCTGGATCACTCACATTCGGGTTCTCTTCAATCTCAAAACATACTTCATTTTGTGCGTGAAGCAACATTATTAGATAAAATATACTTGATATTATTTTCTTAAAATTGAATCTTTCCATTTTAATTAAAAAAGTTCCTGTGATTTTAAGAATTTTTTTGATTCATTATGTTCTATTTATAATTTGTTTTACCGTTGTGTAAAGTACTGTCACGCCTTCATCAAGACTCCGGGGCTTAGCCTTGGAACTTCCGCTGGAAAGGTTAGAGTTCATATCTTTCACTATCACCCGGTTGTCAAGTGAATATTCCAAAACAACATCTCCTTTTTCCATATTTGTTAGGAGGCTGCCGTCGTATTGAACTTCACCGATGCATACACCGAAGGATCTTTTATTCAGTTCAATGTTTAACTTTAAGGTATTGAAAGGATGATCAGTTACAAAAAATCCTATGAAGGATGTTGATTCACTTTCAATGGATAATTTATAGCGATTTCTCATCTATCCATTCATTTTTAGGAAATAAAACACATTAGATCTACTGAAAATTTCAACTGATATTATAAAAATTTACAACCTGTTATTCTTATGAATTTGTATTTATTTGACCTTTCAACAGTGTAAAAAATTCCTTCAGAGTAAATTTCTAAACTGATGAAACTTGCACAAAGAAGAATCCGTCGTTAAATTTATCATATAGATGTTACTATTTACTTATAATTGGAGAAAATCATGAGACTTAAAACAACTTTACCGTTTTTACTAATCTTTCTTATTTCATGCAACAGTAAACCCCCTGGGAATGAGGAAATCCGCAGTGCAATGAGTCAACATGTGGAAAATGAAGCGGCGAAAACCGGAGGTAATTTTGAGGTCATGGATGTGGATATAAATAAAGTAAGACGATTAATAATGAAACGGGTCCATGAACGGGTAGGAAAAACCGGGGATTACTTTTATTCTTGTGCTGATTTTGAAGATGTGGATTCGGGTGAATTGCTTGATTTAGATATTGATGTCGCCCTGAAAGGAAAACAATTGGAGGTAGCTGATGTGCGAATCCACAAAGTAGGTGGAAATCCACGCTACACCTATGATGAAAACGATAATCGTATTCCACTGGTTGAAACCAAAAGCCACCTGGGAAAAGATGGAAAGGGCAAGGAACATGGCGGTAAAGAACACGGCGGTCAGGAGCATGGTGGCGAAGAACATGGCGGTAAAGAACACGGCGGAAGTTGAGTTATCCTCTCATTTGATTTCATAATGAAAAAGACCTGCAGATGCGGGTCTTTTTTACATTATATATTTTCTATTATGTAGAAAAACGAAGTTTGCCGAAAATTAATTGAGCAAACATTACCCAGTCTCCCATAAAACTGTATAACGGATATTGAAAGGTAGCCGGTTTATTTTTTTCAATGAAATAATGTCCTGACCAGGCAAAACCATATCCCAGCACTAATCCTCCGAGAAGCCACCAGAAATTCCCTGAATGAAACAGTGCACCCAAACAAACCAACGCACACCAGGATCCGATAAAGTGAAGCACTTTTGTCCCTGATTTTGAATGTTCACCGAGGTAATAAGGATAAAACTCTTTGAAGGATTTATATCTCATATCCTCATTATTTAAGTAACACCATTTTCTTGGTCTTTACAAACTCTCCTGCATGTATCTGGTAAAGGTATACACCTGCACTCACAGGTCTTTCCATGCTGTCTGTTCCATTCCAAACAACTGACCTGAATCCCGGTTCCTGATTTTTATTCACTAACTGTGTGATTTTCCTTCCTTTCATATCATATATGGATAAGACAACAAAAGCCTGTTCCGGCAAATCATACTTGATCGTAGTGACAGGATTAAATGGATTGGGATAGGAGGAATGTAATGCATACGTTTTAGGAATAGTGGTTGATATAGATTTTCTCAATATAATTTGTTTTGTATCACCATTGAACTCCAAAATCTGAGCCCCTGAACCCAATGTCACATTCCTGCTACCTTCAACAATTTCCCACACCTCCCCATCTCTAATATCAAATTCAAGCGCTAGTGGTTCACCACCATCTATCACCTCAATCACACAATCATTAAAACTGCAGAGCTTTGTATTACTGGAAAAGCGGATATCTTTTCCACCCATTGGGGGTTTAGGCGGAAGACCGTAAAGTAAATTCATATCTTCCGGTACTTCCACTCCAAAATATAAAATCGTCCCGTTCATTTTCAGGACGTTTGCTGTCGCGGATAAATCGTAGTTAACGGTTGGTAATTGTCTCCCTTGAACAGAATTTGGAATGATGATTGTTCCGGAATCTGAAGCCCTCATCCAATAGGATTTTCCCGGCACTAGAGATTCTGCATTTATATACCCTTCATCAAAAAAATAAAATGTATTGGGAACGATAACTCCATTGAGGTCAATGATGGATGTAACAGAAATTTCAGTTGCATTTCCGGAAATGAGATTCCAATTTTCCATGAGGTATAACACTAACTCTGGAACAACAAATCCTTCCACGAATGACTGCCCTGAATTATAAAACCTGAGCCAATACCCATTACCGGGAGTCATATTTTGATCATTAATATATCCTTGGCCAAACCTAAATAAGGTTCCCACAACTGCATCAGGAAACAGAAACTGATAATCAGTATTCTCAACCATTAATGGAACTCCAACCATATTCCAATCTTCATTATAGTTAATATCAAGGGTCAAATACTCTCCAGCATTAATATAATCCGTTTTTGTTATGGAGTCTGTATCGCCCTGAAAATATACAGTTAGGGTAACAGAATAAGTCCCACTCTCTGCGTAGACCCAGACCGGATCCCGGTCGTAACTGTCAATAATCCCATCAGATTCAAAATCCCACTCCCATTCAAGAGGCTCACCGGTGGATAAATCAGTAAAATGAACTTCAAAAGGAACATTCCCTTCGATTACATCTGCTGCAAAGTCTGCAATTTCACCTAATTGGGTTGGATAAAATAATTGAGACTCTGACCAATCGGACCACAACAGATTTTGATCCCGGTACCGCACTCTCCATTCATAATAGTGTGATGATTGCAGTGTTCCCCCTG
>CAZBBE010000120.1:0-4239 GCA_964489755.1 uncultured bacterium
ATCACATGAGATCATCCGCAATGATTATAATACATTAATCAATCATTGGAAAAAATTAGAAGAAAAATCAAGTCATTCTAAGGCTCCAGCTCTGGTTTATGAGGATCTGGAAACAGCATCCAGTGTTATTCGGGATTTGTTGACTACAGATATAGATAAAATCATCATTGATTCCAAAAAAATCTATCGCAGGATGCAGAATTATATTCAGGATGTTACTCCCAAAATGGGAAATCGCGTTCAGCGTTATAAACTGAAAATACCAATTTTTGAAAGTATGGGTATTGAGGATGAAATCGCTAAACTTATGCGGCCAAAGGTATGGTTGAAAAGCGGAGCTTATCTCATCATTGAAAAAACAGAAGCCATGGTTGTAGTTGATGTAAATAGCGGTAGGTATATCGGGAAAAAACTGCACGAAGAAAATTCGTTAAAAATTAATTTGGAAGCAGGCCGTGAAATTGCCCGTCAACTTCGGCTGAGAGATTTAAGCGGATTAATCGTTATTGATTTTATTGATATGGTAAAGGAAGAAAACAAGAAGAAAATATATTATGAAATGAGGAAGGAATTGAAAAAGGATCGAGCTAAAGTTGCTGTTTCAGCCATCTCGAATTTTGGAATCCTTGAAATGACGCGCCAAAGGATCAGGTTAAGCCTTCTTGATTCCATGAGTGAGGTATGTCCAACCTGTTACGGTTCCGGACGAATTATCTCAAAAGAAACGTTAATCACAAGAATCGATCACTGGTTAAGAAGGTATAAAATCAAGAAAAACGATCTGAGGCTGAAATTACAACTCCATCCTGAAATTTCTGATTATATTTTAAAGGAGAAAAAAACAGTGTTACGGGGACTCATGTGGAAACACTTCACCCATTTGAAAATTGAAGAGAACTCTGAAGTTTCAAGAGATGATTTTCGTTTTGTTCATTCCAAAACAAATGTGGATGTGACCGACGAACTAGACCTTGGAAAGGAAAATTAACTCTATTAACTTCATCGGCTTTATTAGGAAAAGAAATGTACGCAATAGTAGATATAGCAGGAAAACAATATAAAGTCTCTAAAGGAGACAAAATTAATACTGCCACTCTTGATTCCAAACCAGGTTCCAAGGTGATATTTGAAAACGTCCTGGCAACAGATGACGGGAAAAAGACTATACTTGGGAACCCATATGTAAAAAATACAACAGTAACAGCAAAAGTGTTGGAACACGGTCGCACAAAAAAAATTTTAGTATATAAGAAAAAAAGACGAAAGGGATATGAAAGTAAAAACACACACCGTCAGGGATTCTCAATGCTGGAAATAGAAAATATTGCAACCAAAAAACCTACCGCAAAAAAGACAAGCACCAAATCTAAGGCTAAAGCGAAATCTCCAGCCAAAAAAATAATAAAAAAGGTGACAGACAAGAAAACCAAAAAAACAAATGAGGAAAAATAATGGCACATAAAAAAGGACAGGGAAGTTCCAGAAACGGTCGTGATTCCAATGCAAAACGTTTAGGGATAAAGGTAGCTGACGGACAATCCATCAATGCCGGCGGAATCATTCTAAAACAGAGGGGAACTAAAATTCATCCCGGAGCAAATGTCAGAAGAGCACAGGATGATAGTCTGTTTGCCATAGCGTCAGGTGTCGTTAAATTTGAGAAAAAAGGACGAAACAAGAAATGTGTCAGTATCATTTCCTGACTTTTTAAGACAACCAAAATTAAAAAGCCCTGGCAGGGCTTTTTTTATTCGACAAGGAATACCATTTTGAAAAAACTTCAAGTTTTACCCCTATTATTTTTATTCATTTTGAGTGGATGCTCAACTATAAAAAATAGTATTCCACCCCCACAAAAAAAATCAGAGGAAGAAAAATTAGAAATTGACCCTAAGGTTACCATTGGAAAGCTTGAGAATGGATTGACCTATTATATTCGGGAAAACAAGAAACCCGAAAATAGAGCCGACTTTCGTCTGGCTGTAAATGCAGGGTCTGTCCTAGAGGATGAAGATCAACAAGGGCTTGCCCATCTTGTAGAACATATGGCTTTTAACGGAACCGTTCATTATAAAAAACAAGAACTCGTTGACTATTTCGAGTCCATTGGTGTGGCGTTTGGTCCAGACTTAAATGCTTACACATCCTTTGATGAAACTGTTTACATGATTGAAGTACCCACGGATGATGAAGATATCATACAACAGGCAATTCAAATATTGGAAGATTGGGCACATGGTATTCTATTTGAGGAGGAAGATATTGATGGTGAGAGACCGGTTGTGGGAGAAGAGTGGAGATTGGGTCAGGGTGCCAGTCAAAGAATGTCCAATAAAATCCTTCCTGTGATATTTCATAATTCACAATATGGAAACCGTCTCCCCATCGGTAAAAAAGCTGTAATTGATACAGCGCATTACAGCACTATTAGAAGATTTTATACGGATTGGTACCGACCCGATCTCATGTCAGTGGTTGCTGTAGGCGATTTCGATAAATCAAAAATGGAAGAATTGATCCGCACTCATTTTAGCCGCCTCACCATGCCTGAGAACCCAAAGAAAAGAATTAAATATCCGGTTCCGGATCATGCTGAAACCCTAGTGGCAATCGCAACGGATATAGAGGCTCCATATACTGCAGTGAGCATTGATTTTAAGTTTGATAAAAAAGAGGAAAATACAACCCAGGATTACAGGCGAAGAATAAAAAGAAAACTATTTTCCGGGATACTGAAAAACAGATTGGTTGAACTCACCAAAGCTTCTGACCCTCCTTTTATTTATGGAACAGCATATTTTAATGATATGGTCCTGACAAAAGATGGATTTTCATTTTTCGCAGTTGTGAATGATGATGACATAATGAAAGGAATTCAAACTTTATTGATCGAGGGACAAAGGATCAACCGTTTTGGGTTCACAAAAACTGAATTGGAAAGAGAAAAAACTCAGGTACTAAGACAAATTCAAAAAGCGTATGATGAAATGGAGAAAACCGAATCACGTTCCTTTGTCCGTGAATACGTCTCTAATTTCCTTCGTGGTGAACCTATTCCAGGAATCTCTTCTGAATTGGAAATGCACAAAACATTTCTTCCGAATATTTCAATGGAAGAAATAAACAAATTGTCTCATCTATACATGAAAGATTTTAACAGGGTCGTTGCTGTTCGTGCTCCGGAAAAAGAGGGTGTCATTATACCGACTGAGTCTGAAATCTTGAATATTTTTGATGAAGTGAAAAATATCCCGATTTCTCCTTATGTAGATGCTGTTTCCGACGAACCCTTAATTGCAGTTTTACCTGATCCGGGAAAAATGCTCGATGAGAAAAACCATTCATCTGTAGGCATTACAGAATGGAGACTGGATAACGGAGTCCGGATTTTGTTGAAACCCACTGAATTTAAAAATGATGAAATTCTTTTCAAAGCCTACAGCCCCGGTGGTACTTCCCTTGCCAGTGATGAAGATTTTCTATCCGCCGATCTGGCTACGGATATTATCAGCGAAAGTGGAATAGGTAATTTCTCCTCCATACAATTGGGGAAAAAACTAAGTGGGAAAATTGTAAATATATCACCCTACGTCTCTGAACTTTATGAAGGATTAAGAGGCTCCGCATCTCCTCAGGATATTGAAACACTTTTTCAGCTTATTTATTTACATGTAACCGCTGCAAGATTGGATTCTTCTGCATTTAAAAGTTTTTTGACCCGCACTGCGGGATGGCTTGAAAACTGGAAATCCAGACCAGAATCTGTTTTTCAAGATACATTAAGTGTCACTCTTTCCCAGAATCATATTCGCAAACGTCCTCTTACTGCTAACCTGCTTCCGGAAACAGACCTTCATGCAGCGGTTAATTTTTACAGGGACCGTTTCGGGGATGCAGGAGATTTTACATTTATTCTAGTGGGCAATTTTGAACCCGACACAATCAAACCATTAGTACTGCAGTATTTAGGAAGCTTGCCTACCCAAAACCGCAGGGAATCCTGGGTAAACCATAACATTGTCCCGCCAAAGGGTAATGTTGATAAATCAGTCTATCGTGGAATTGAGCCGAAAAGTTTAACTCAAATTGTCTATACCGGAGGCTGTAGATGGAGCAGACAATCCAGATACGATTTTCTATCCATGATTGAAGTTTTGAGAATTAAAATGCGGGAAGTCCTTCGGGAAGATATGGGTGGAGTTTATGGTGTTCGAATCCAAGGGAATATGTCTCATTATC
>CAZBBE010000121.1:0-4233 GCA_964489755.1 uncultured bacterium
AAAGCAAATATAATCAGAATAATGGAAGCTGTAAATGTGCCTTTTTTAGCGATGGGAATTCGTTCTGATGGCTCGAATCTTTCTGTGAGTACAAGGAAGAGCGGTGCTATCCCCAGAGGATTTACCAGTGAGACCAATGTGGAAATGCAGAGGAAAAGATATTCCAAAGAATCGAGGGAAATCACATGCGTTCCGGAGCGGAAATTCCTAAAATATTTAATCCATTAGCTAAAACAAGTTTTACTGTACAGATAAGATGGAGTCGGGAATTTGTAAGTGATTTCTTCTCACTTACAACACGACAATCTGCATAAAATTTATGATATTTCCTTGCCAATGATTGTAAATATGTAGCGATAGTTTGGGGTTCAAGAGATTCCAAAACGTTCAACATAATTTCAGGAAATTGGTGAAGGGATTTAATCAAATCAATTTCTAAGGGATTATCCAACAGTTTTGCATTAACATCTTCGTCCAATTTATGACCACCTTTTTCTGCATACCTGAGAATATTACAAATTCGTGCATGGGCATATTGTAGGTAAAATACAGGGTTTTTTTCAGACTGATCTGTTGCCAGATCCAAGTCAAAATTCAAATGACTGTTCATACTGCGCATAATGAAAAAATATCTCACAACATCTGATCCCAATTGGTCAATCAATTCCTGAAGGGTGATGAACTCTGCTTTTCGTGTTGACATTTTGACTTTTTTTCCACCCCGGATCAATGTTACAAATTGATGAATGCAAACTTTAATACTTGACATATCATAATCTAATGTTTCCAAAGCAGCGAGAACATCAGGGAAAGTATCTACATGATCGGCGCCAAAAATATCAATAATGAGATTGTAATTTCTTTCAAA
This sequence comes from uncultured bacterium, assembly GCA_964489755.1. Lineage (GTDB taxonomy): Bacteria > Fidelibacterota > Marinisomatia > Marinisomatales > AB-629-J13 > AB-629-J13. The sequence goes on from CAZBBE010000121.1 coordinate 869, forward strand.
TTTATTTCTGTGGTAAGCTGTATCCGGAAGCCTGTATGTAGGTTCTCCTGTATTTTTAATATAAACCCGATCCTGAGTCTTTCCGCATGCTGTCGCCTTGAACCATGTAGCCCCATCTTTTTCATAAATTAGGCTTAGAGTTTTTAAATCTTTAAGGGTTTTTTCAATCGATCCGGATTCAAAAAAGGATTTTTCATTGACAAAAGAATCATGTTGAATGCCGAGAGATAAGAGAGTTCGTTTTATATCCTGGAATATGGACTCTTCCGCTTCTTTCCTAAAAATAGGGTTATCTGCCTTGAGATTTTTTCCGTGAGTTTGTAGAATATATTTAGCAATGTCTCGAATATATTCTCCCTTATATCCTTCTTCCGGGAATTCAACTTGAGGATTAATTTCCTGAAAATACCGGGCCGAAACAGAATCAGATAACATTCTCATTTGACGTCCGGCATCATTATAATAGTACTCTCGTGTCACATCATATTCATGCCACTCGAGAATATTCGCAATTGTATCTCCTAGTACTGCCTGTCTCCCGTGCCCTACGGTTAACGGTCCGGTAGGATTTGCTGAGACAAACTCAACATTTGCAGTTTTACTAATTCCCACGGAGGATTTCCCAAAATTATTTCCTTGCTCCAGAATCATAGATAAAAATGATTGGTAAAATTTTATGGATATAAAAAAATTAATAAAACCGGGAGGAGTAACATTGGTGCTCGATATCCAATCCGGATTTAAAGCTATGTTATCATTTATTTTTTCTGCTAGCTGAACCGGATTTATTTTGACTTCCTTAGCTAGAATGAGTGCCACGTTACAGGAGAAATCGCCAAACTCCGGATTTTTTGAATGTTCAATGATAATAAGTTTTTTAGGAAGATCTAAAGAAGAAAGAACTTCACCTAATGCTTCAGACAGATATGTTTTCAGGCTCATCTGTTATTCTCCATATCGGAGCATCTGCCCACAATTTTTCAAGGGAATAATATTCTCTTTCACTTGTTCGAAAAATATGAATGACAACATCTACATAATCAAGTAATATCCAGTAACGATGTTCATATCCTTCAATTTTCCATGGTTTATAAGGTGTACCTTTTCTCACTGCGTCGGCAATGGCTTTAACCTGGATATCTGTGTCAGCCGAACAGATCATAAAGTAATCTGTGATATTAGTCAATTTGCGAACATCAATAGCTTGGACATGTTCTGCCTTTTTTGAAAGGACCAATTGACCTGCTAGGTCCAATAACTCGTGGGGATTCAATCTAAAATAAGTAAATCAGTTTTGATTTTGCCAAAATTCCATGACAGGCTTAATGGAAGCATAATCACTTCCAATTATCACGGTTAGATCAAACTCTGAACCGGAATTAGGTTTGTTTAAAATGTGGGTTTTATCTTTTTCATCAAATCCTAATAAGGAAGACACTTTATACAGAATTTGGACATTCCCAGTCCTTGTAATGATAAGAGTATGATTATAATTGTAATGGTCTGCATCATCCGAGTAAAGCACATCAATATTATTGTTCCTGAGGAATCGCGAGAATTTCGCTGCCATTCCTTGTACACCGCATCCGTTTAATACTTCTACCGAAGATTCATTGATCGGATTATTTTTATATATGGTGGACAATGAAGGAGGATCTGATGTGGGAGGAAAGGTTATTTCAAAAGATGTTCCATTATGAACCTGTTTAGTTGAAAATGAATAAATAAAGACTCCAATAAATACGGTCAGGATAAAGATCAGAGAATTAAGGAAAATATTCTTAAAAGAAGTATCTTCCGATTTTTTTAATTTATTTTTTTTAAGATTTCGGGAAAATTTCCGTCCGAAAAATGGAGACATTCGTGATTTAGTTAATTTGATTCAGAGAAAATGGAGAAATTGATTTATTGTAAATGAATGGAAATTTTTGAACAGAAAATTGAATTATAGAATTTTTTGATGGTTTATATGACAGACTGAGATCATACCCGATTTCGCCTTGTTGTCCCAAAGTCCTGGGGATTTGAAACAATGTGAAATTTGACCGGAGTAACAGATTTGGTTTGAGAAAATACGATATGGAATTTGTGTAATTGCTGGTATTAAATGATTTGCCATCAAAAGTACTGACACTGAAATTGAAACCGTGATTTATCTGGAACCGGGTGGGAGAAAATAGGGTAGACGGTGAGGAGTCGGCCAAACCCAAGTGGGGAAAGGCATTCATACTCGGTAGGTCTTTTTTAAATTGACTAAAGATCAGACAGCCGGTCAATAGAAAAAAGCAGATTTGAAATGGAATTCGTCTCATATTCAAGATGTAAAATACAATGAATTATAAAAAGGGGGAAATTGAAACATTCGATTTATAATTTTTCTTCAATGACTCCGCCACCTAAACATTCCTCATAACAAAAAAATACGATAGACTGTCCCGGAGTAACGGCAAATTGGTCTTTATCAAAAGTCACAATACTTGTGTTATTTTCTTCATAACAGATCGTACAAGACTGATCCTGCTGACGATAACGGATCTTTGCGGTAACATATTTTCCTTCATCCGGTGGATTTTCCCCAATCCAATGCAACTGTCCTGCTCGGAGTTTTTGGGAATAAAGGAGAGGGTGGTCATGACCCTGAACAATAACCAGATTATTGTTGTTCATGTCTTTTTCAGCCACATACCAGGGTGATTCCATTTTCCCATACCCTCCTCCGATTCCGATACCTTTCCTTTGTCCTATAGTATAAAACATTAATCCTTTGTGTTGTCCGATAATTTCTCCTTCAAGGGTGACAATATTACCGGGATTTTCAGGTATGAATTGTCGCAGAAATTTCGGAAAATTTCTTTCTCCTATAAAACAAATGCCCGTACTGTCTTTTTTCTCTGATGTAACTAACCCGACATCAGAAGCTAGTTTTCGAACTTCGGATTTTTTATAATCACCCAGAGGGAAAAGGGAATGAGAAAGAGCATTCTGGTTCAGTGGATAGAGAAAATAACTTTGATCTTTTTGTTTATCAGTTCCCTTGTAAAGTGAGTATTGTCCATTGGAATGTTTGATCTTTGCATAATGCCCGGTAGCAATAAAATCGGCATCCAGAGATAAGGCATAATCTAAAAATATGTTAAATTTAATTTCCTGATTACAGAGGATATCCGGATTTGGGGTGCGTCCTAATTTTTCCTCTTCCAGAAAATGTGAAAATACCAATGTCCTATACTCTTCTGTAAAGTTAACTGTATGTAGGGGGAGGTCCAAGGTGTTGCAAACTTGTAATGCATCACGATAATCTTTTTCTGCCGAACAAAATTCACTGTCCTCATCCCAATTTTTCATGAATATGCACTCTACTTCAA
>CAZBBE010000122.1:0-4214 GCA_964489755.1 uncultured bacterium
AACTCTCCCGTCGTTCTTGATACAAGGAATATTTTGAATATGCATGAATTTCAAATAGCAGGATTTATATTTGACAACGTAGGACGATTGCCAAAGAAATCTTAGGGATATTTATTAATGGAAATTAAGGAATTACCCCTTTCAGGATTGTTTATGATAATTCCTGATATACATAGGGATAAACGGGGTTATTTTTTTGAATCCTTTCGCGGTGATATGATGACGAAGTTTGGTTTACCTGCAACCTTTATTCAGGATAATCAAACCAAATCTGAAGGAGGAACACTTAGGGGACTACATTATCAGCTTAAATATCCCCAGGGAAAACTGGTTCGAGTTTCCTTGGGAAAAGTCTATGATGTTGCTGTGGATATCCGCAGAGGTTCTCCTACTTTTGGTCATCATTTGGGTACAATTCTTTCAGATGAAGGCCACATGATGATGTTTATTCCGGAAGGATTCGCTCATGGGTTTTCCGTATTGTCTGATACTGCCATTTTTCAATACAAGTGTACGAATATTCATCATCAGGAAGATGAATATGGGCTTCGGTGGGATGACCAGGAGTTAAATATAGATTGGAAGATAACCAACCCGATTTTATCACAAAAGGATTCAAGTCTTCCTTTTCTAAAAAATATTAAGGATGAACATTTACCGGTGTATGAATCCTAAAGTTTTTTTTATTACTGGAGGTTGCGGGTTTATCGGTTCCAATTTTGTACGGTACCTGCTTGAAAAAACAGATGTAAAACTTATTATAAACCTGGATAAGTTGACCTATGCCGGGAATACATCCAATTTAAAGGAATTTGGTTCTGACAGTCGTTATGTGTTCATCAAGGGGGATATTATTGACTCCAAGATAGTTCGTAGGATTTTTCAGAACCATAATCCTGACTGTCTTGTTCATTTTGCTGCCGAAAGCCATGTAGATCGATCCATTGATGGACCTTCAGAATTCGTAAACACAAACATTTTTGGAACCTTCACACTTCTTCAAGAATCATTAAGATATCATAAATCATTGAGTAAAAATTCTGAGATGGAATTTCGTTTCCATCATATTTCCACTGATGAAGTATTCGGCAGTCTTGGGAAAACGGGATCATTCTCGGAAACTACCCCCTATGACCCAAGTTCACCCTATTCTGCAGCAAAAGCGTCCTCAGATCACTTGGCTAGGGCTTGGCACAGAACATTTGGATTGCCGGTATTAATTACCAATTGTTCAAATAATTATGGTCCATATCAGTTTCCTGAAAAACTCATTCCACTTATGGTTATTAACAGTCTCAACGAAAAACCATTACCTGTTTATGGTAAAGGTGAAAATATTCGTGATTGGTTATATGTGGAAGATCATTGTGATGCTGTATTGACAGTTTTGAAAAATGGAATTATTGGTGAGACCTATAACATTGGCGGAAGAAATGAAATTCCAAACTTAACAATTGTGCAAACTATTTGCGATATATTGGATGAAATAAAACCCCGTCTAACAGGTAACCCATACAGTGAACTGATCACATTTGTCCAAGATCGGCCCGGGCATGATTACCGTTATTCAATTGATGCATCTAAAATTGAAAAAGAATTAAATTGGGTGCCAAATGAATCATTTGAAACCGGAATTAGCAAGACCATTCATTGGTATCTTGAACATCAGGATTGGTGGGAAAAAATTTATGAACAAGAAAGACTTGGTGTCCTTTAGTTTTTCATATGTACTATAGATTAAGTTTTTTAATTATACTTTCTATGCATATTGCCATCGGGCAGGATAATAGATTTGGTCAGTTAAATATATTTAGAGACAATACCCAGTTAAAAGGAGATCAAACTATTCAGGCAGTTCAATCCTTTGAGGAAACTTTTTCTCTTGAAAAATCCATAAATCCTGAAAAATATATATTGGGACCAGGAGACGAACTTGGAATTAATATTTTAATGGGTGAAAATATAACATTACCACTTAATGTAACCCCAACCGGAGATGTATTCATTCCATCAGTTGGAGTAGTGAATGTCTCCGGAATGACTCTAGCGCAGGGTATAGATAAAATCAAAGAATATATTTTGGATAATGCTTATCCTAATGCAAAAGTAAGTATAGTTTTAGTAAATATAAGATATTTTCAGATCCAAGTGATAGGTGCAGTGAATAAACCCGGTTTTGTCCGTGCCAGTGCGGTAGATCGATTGGATAGAATTATTGCCCGAGCAAAAGGATTTCATCAATTAGCCCGGGAATATGACATAACAGTAAAACGTAAAAATGGTAATATAAAACAAATTAATCATCTGAATTTTATTAGATATGGTGAATTAGAAGAAAACCCAACTTTTTTAGAAGGAGATATTATCATCGTTTCGTTTGGTGATATTTCTTCTGAATCAGTAGCATTGAGGGGAGCCGTAAAAGGTACCGGATATGATATCATTGAACCAGGGGAGGTCTTATTAGAATTTTTAACTCGCAGAATAAAACTTGATACATATTCCGATTTGCAGAGTGTTATCATCACTCGTTTAGGAGATGATTCCGAATCCTATATCAGGGTGCTCCCAAGTAAATTTTCACATTTTAAATTGATAGCGGGAGATATTATTGATATCCTGAGAGAAAGGGGAATCATGGTAAACGGGTTTGTCCAAAAACCTGGAGCCTATGAATTTATTCCAGGATTTACCATTTCAGATTATATCAGTATAGCAGGTGGAAACACCATTGATGGTGATCCAAATCGTGCAATTATTTACCATACGGATGGCAGTGTGGAAGAAGGGGAAGATATTATTCTAAGGCGAGGGGATGTAATTGTTGTTCCAAGAACATATTTGAATTCACTTGTAGGACGTCTCAGTATTTTACAAATGACAGCTTATATATTTTCCATTTATATGTCCTATTTGGCTGCTATAGCTTATATATAAAAATGAAACTTACACCTCACGAAGAAAAAATTCTTCTGTTAGTGAAATCCCACCCAGATATAATTACTGATTCAAAAGAGAGAGAAAAACTCGCAAAGAAACATGGTCTTTCAGAAAAAACATTACGGAACAGAATTGGTGATTTGAAGAAATATGGAATAATTGGAGACTCACAAAAAGATGTGTTTATCGAAGATCTTTTTTCATCAAAAAATGAGAATGATGTAATTGATTTGAGAGCAGTGTTTCTTATTCTTAAAAGCCGAAAGTGGACGATAATCAGTTTATCAGGATTCGTGACAATCATGGGTATAGCGTATGCATTACTGGCAGTCCCATTATTTTTATCAACTACATCTATGTATCCGGTAGGTGAAACAGGAACCTCTAGTTCGATTTTAGAAAGTAACTTGGAAGGGATTGCTGAAACATTTGGTATAAAAGGATTGAGCCCCATGCCTACCTATAATATCCCGGATATTGTAAATAGCAGGAGACTAAAAAAAGATATTATATTACTGAATTGGGAAACCAATGCATATCCGGATAGCTCCAACCTCATTCAATTCTGGGAAATTGATAAACCAAAATGGGTTGCCCCAAAAAAATGGCTAAAAAACTTTCTGCCTGAAAATCCATATCCAGCGGAACCACAAAGCAAGTTTTTGGAAAATGCGATGGAAAAATTAGATGAACTGATTACCGTTGAAGAGGAAATATCCGGATTAATTGTAGTTTCTGTATTAATGAAAGATCCGGGTCTTGCAGCAGATATCACAAATTACATAGCATCCTTTGTTAAAGGATTTATTTCGAATGAACAAAATAAAGAAGCAGTAAAAAATAAAAAGTTTATCAATAACCAGATGTTAATGGCAAAAGATGATTTAGCAAATTCAGAATCAAAATTAACTGATTTTTTCAAACAAAATCCCTTACCTTCCGGTAATCCTGATCTTCAATTAGAACAAGGACGACTTACTCGAGATGTAGAGGAAAACCAAGCTGTTTATATTACCCTTCGTCAACAATATGAAATAGCTAAGATTGAGGTTGAAAAGGATAGACTTTTAGTGAATGTATTGGATGTTGGAGAGTCTGCTGTAAAAAAATCAAAACCAAATCGTGTTTTAATTACTCTTTTATCTTTTTTTGGAGGCTTGTCTTTAGCAGTAACCGGAGTCTTGATTCAAGAGAATTCTGCTACTTCCCGTCAAAAAGCAATTCAATAATTAATGGACAAAATCTGACTATATTTATTATCATTTGATTCTTCA
>CAZBBE010000123.1:0-4185 GCA_964489755.1 uncultured bacterium
ACCACCGTTCCTGGAATAGCAAAAATTAGAGCAGTGCCGAAGTCAATAAATCCTTTACCGATGAATTTTTTCCTTGTGAGTACATAGGCGATAAGAACTCCAGTGACACCGGTCAGTGGTGCGGCGACTAGCGAAAAAGTGATTGAATTGAGAAGCGAAGGCCATCCTCCTGAAGTGATTCCATTTCCCCATAATTCGATGTGATGTGCCAGGGTAAAAGTATTGTCAGCCCCCCAACTCTTTACAAAACCACCAGCGAATATACTGACATACAACACACCCACTAGGGTGACCCACAAGACAACAATAACACTCAATATCTTTTGCAGCAAATTTGGCAAAGGAATCACATTGCCGGCAGTCTGTATTCCGGTAACCGTCACATAGGAAGTTGTCCCGACCCATTTTTTCTGTATCAGAAAAACAGAAAGAGAAATAAACAACAACAGAAGCCCAAGAGCAGCACCACGGCCGAAATCTAATTGAGCACCGGCAATTGCAAAATAGATTTCTGTTGACAAAACATCGTATTCTCCTCCAAGTATCAGTGGGTTACCGAAATCGGCGGCCGAAGACATTACAGCCAGCAAAAAGGAAACGGCGATTCCTGGTCGGAGCAAAGGCAGGGTCACATTGCAAAAAGTTATCCAGCGGGAAGCTCTCATGGTGAGAGACGCTTCTTCTAAGGCTGGATTGATGGCAGCAACCATCCCCACCAACACCATGTAGCTGACCGGAGTGAAAGCAAGTGTCTGGGCCAGAAATATCCCAGGAAAACCGTAAATATAAGAGGAAGCATGGAAAAAACCTTGCACCCCTTCAGGAATGAAAATACCTCCTGTGCCGAAAAGAAAGCTCAGAAAACCGTTGATGGACCCAGCACGGCCAAAAATTAGAATTAGGGAGATTCCCACCACAAAAGGAGGGGTGATGATGGGCAAAATGTAAAAAACTCTGATTAAACTCCGCAGTTTAGAGGTAGACCTCACCGAATAAATTGCGAAAATCAACCCGAAAAATGTAGCGGAGCACCCTACTGATACAGCCATCAACAATGTGTTCCAAACTATTCGCCCCACCCCTGGAGAAGTGATTACTTCAAAAAATTGCAACGGAACAAATTGATCGTCCATTGTATAAAACATTTGGATAAAAATCTTTGTAAGAGGATAGAAAATGAACAGCAGAACAAGAACAACGATTAACATAATCGCCCCTGACATGAAGGCGTCTCTACGCAAAAATCCTAGCTGTGCAGCACCTGTTGAAACCATCAAGGATAAAACAAGCACTTGAACGGCTGCTCCAAGTCCCACAGACTCATTCAGAATTTCGGAGCCAATAAAAACTATCAAAATTCCAATGATTAATGCAATCACACTAAGAAAAATCCCTTGTTTTTGCGGAATGAATTGCCAGGGATGAAGTAGAAAAAGAATAAAGATGGTCAGAGGTACAATAGACAAATTAATAGATTGCCAGGCAAAGGCCTCTAATAGTTCGTCCGAAGTTGAATTAAAAATGCCGTATTCCAGTCCATACCAAGGAAAAAAGAAAAAAGAGAGAATACCAATGATGGGAAAAAAACGGTGATTTACTAATCCCATTTTTCTTTCATCAAATCCTATCTTTTTATTAATAGGGATATCTTGAATTGAGTCCATTTTTCTTTAGGTTTTCAGAATAAATGGGACGGGAAAAAGACTGGTTGAACCCATGAGAAAAGAGCTCATGGGTTCAGCGAAAGGAACAAATTGCTTAACTTAACGAGCCAAAGGTTTGATATCCATTGCCCAACGATCAATCAAGTGTTTACGTGTTGTGTTACTGCCGTATGTTTTGAAATCATAATCGATTAAGTTCACCTTGCTCAAATCAAATGCCTCTTTGGGAACTATCGCGTTCATATTAGTCGGCACTTGGAAGGCACCGGTAGGAGCAGCAATATTCTGACCTTCTGCACTCAAGGCCCAATCAACGAATTTTTTTGCATTTTCCAAATTCCTCGCACCTTTGATAATACTCAACCCCCCAATCTCAAATCCTGTACCTTCAGAGGGAGTCACCAATTTTAGTGGAAATCCTGATTTGACCAATTTTGAAGCATCATGTAAAAATCCGATTCCAATCAAAACTTCACCTCTTGCTGCCGCTTTCTGTCCTGCAGACCCTGATTTAGTATACTGATCAATATTCGGATGCAATCTTGCCAGATACTCGAACGCTATTTCTTCACCCCAAAGCTGCACAATTGTTGCTAAAACAGTATAGGCTGTTCCGGAGCTTTGCGGGCTGGCCATCCGAATATTTCCCTTATATTTAGGATCAGTCAAATCCTCCCAGGAGCTTGGGATGGCAATTCCCATGTCTTTGGCCATCTTTGTGTTAACGCTGTAGCCTACAACTCCAGCATAAATGCCGTCGGTTGTATTATCACCCTTGATTGCTATATTTTGAAACATTTTTCCCAGTTCTTTCATATTTGGGGAGACATAGGACTCTAATAATCCCAATTCCCCTGCTTGTAAATGTGGGTCAGCTGTGCCTCCTATCCAGACATCGGCTTTCGGATTGTTTTTCTCAGCCGAAATCTTTGCAAAGGTACTTCCGGACCCCGAATGGGTCATCGCTGTTTTAACATCATGCTTTTCACCAAAAGCTTTTACTGTTGCCTGACACCAAGCGTCCTGCATACTGCAGTAAACAGTCAATCGACCTTCCGCCTGAACTCCAGTAGCCAGTAACAGTGTAACGGAGGCAAGAATTATTTTTAGCATGAATTTATTAAAGCTCATTTCTATCTCTCCTTGTAAAATTAAAAAAGCACAGTTTTAATTGAACCACGCAATTAATTAATATACACGAAAAAAAATAATTTTGTTCAGCGGGTCAATTATTTTCTGTAAAGTCCAAGTTTCGTTTGATGTGTGAGGGGTAGTATATTAATATTAACCCATGTTCAATCTAGCACCCCTCAGAATCTTGGGAATATTAATATTAGATGTAGATGGGGTGATGACCACAGGTCAGTTTTTGTATTCTGAAAAAGGTAAGCAAATGAAAGTTTTTGGTCCAGATGATAATGATGGGTTGGGGTTGCTTAATTCATATATAGAGATAAGATTTGTTACGGGAGATAGAAAAGGTTTTCCGATTAGCAACAAAAGAATTAAAGATGATATGAAGTTTAAACTTGATTTGGTAAGTACCATTAAGAGAATTGAGTGGATTAAAGAGCGCTATAATCCAAAAGAAGTGATTTATATGGGAGACGGAATTTTTGATCATTATGTAATGAAACAAGTTGGATATTCTATCGCTCCTGCAAATTCTGACAGAATGGCCAAGGCACATGCGAACTATGTAACAGAGCGATCTGGTGGTGACAGAGCTGTAGCGGAGGCATGTTTGCACATTATGCAGAAATTCTTTACACCTTATGAACCCGACAGACTGCCTGCCAATCAACTAGATTTAGGTGAGTGGACTGTGTGATGACGTCAAAATATTTATATAAATATAGGCCTATTAGACACATAAGTCTGATACATTTTTTTAACCATTAACTGAAGATAGGTGAAATAGACAGTAATGATTCAACAAAATTTAGAGAAATACAGGTCAAATAAATGCTGTACGTTACTTGGCGTTGGGCCAATGAGCAAGAATTGTGTTGATGCCTCCATTGAGTTGGCAGATCAATATAAAGCACCTTTAATGTTAATAGCAAGTCGTAGACAAATTGACTCTGAGCAGTTTGGTGGAGGTTATGTTGAAAATTGGACAACACAACAATTTGCAGATTACGTGCTTGATAAAGATGTAAATAAAAATATTATTTTGGCGAGGGATCATGGAGGGCCATGGCAAAATGAACAGGAAAAAGACGAAAACCTAAACTTAGAAGAGGCAATGAAATCGTCTAAAGAATCATACCGTTCAGATATTGATGCAGGATTTAATATACTTCATATTGACCCAAGTGTGGATATTAACTCAAGTCCTAGTGTTAATCAAATCCTAGATAGAGTTTATGAACTATATGATTTTTGCTGGTCGTATGCGCAACAAAAAAAACAAGATATTATTTTTGAAATTGGCACTGAAGAGCAAAGTGGAGGTAACAATACAAAAGAGGAGCTTGAATACACTCTTGAAAGTATGCGTAAATTTTGTAAAAGTAAT
>CAZBBE010000124.1:0-4086 GCA_964489755.1 uncultured bacterium
TTTGCTCAAATTGGCTTGTCCATTCAGTGTTATATTTTTCTATGTTGATTTTCAACTAACAAAATTGCAGTTAACTATAGGATATACATAAGAATGGAATGGCACTGTTTTACCCCATCCCCACTTTTTTACAAAGAGGTGAGACAAATGGATGGTGACAAAATGTGTATTATCTGTAATTATAAATTATCCCTTTAATGACATCACCCACAGATTCTTTATTTGTGTAATCCACGCTAAGCAACGTACTAATTGTTTTGGCGATCTGCGAACTGTATATCTTTCTTGAATTATTAACTTCACCCGTTGCCGGTGTGTCCGGACCCATGACTGAGATCCAAACTTTTTCAGCACCTTTCACATTACTGCCGTGATGACGCCAGTAATCTATAGGTTCATCCCCTCGGCCGTGGTCCGTGGTAATGATCAGCGTTGTTTTATTTTTATAGCGATAGTCACTTTGAATCCAATTCCAGATATTTTTGATATAACCATCTAGTCTATTTGTAGATAGGAGATATTGATCATATTTACCCTCATGGGCGAATTCATCAGTACCATCAAAGGCGATATACAGAAGCCTTGGTTTATACCTTTTTAAATAATCAAACGCATATTGATATGTAAACGCATCAAAACGGACTGAACCCCAGGGAACCGGAATTTGGAACATCATTTCATTGAGTAACTCTCCTTTTTGATTACCCTGAGATTCTTCAAACCGTTCCATCCCGGCATTGACAAGAAAGCCTGCCCGCTTCTCATTGAGAATATAATCAAATACATCCCAGGAACAAAAAGCTGCCACTTTTCCATCAAAGCCAGGCTGGTCATGAATGTGCTCCAGCACTGTAACATTGGGATTATTCTCACTGGCATTGCTGTTGCGGGTTGAATCAACATACCCCACTAAAATTTCACTATAACCGGGATAAGAAAACCAATAAGGATTTTTTAGTTCCACAACACTGCCTTTGTTGACATTGCCATACAGCTGACCATGTTTTGCAATGTCACTCCAAAAAAACGGCATCAACATTTTCCGGCGCTGGTTATTACTGTCATTCCAGAACTTCTTTACAACATTGGCACTGTCTTTGGTAAACGTTTTATTATAGATCAAAGTGCTATCAGCACCAGAAAAGACCTCCTGCCAGCGGATACCATCCAAGGTAATTAGTATGACATTCTTGGTCTTAAGTTTGGCATCTATAGAAACAGGTATCAATAATATAGATAATAGAAAGGTAAGCAGTGGTCTTTTCATAATTTTATCCTCCTTTTGGACTATATCTTAATAAGATATTACTAAATTACTATCAGAATATACAAAACAGGTGTTTCCCCTTTACTATTGATCCCTATTTCTATAAACAAAAAACCCCAATATTAGATTGGGGTTTTAAAATAAAAAATAAAAATATTCTTAAACGAGCTGGATTTCCCTCAATTTTTCTTGGAGCATTTCATCAAACATTTTATCAATATGTTCAGCTTTCACTTTCCATTGACCACCGATTTTCAAGGCAGGAATCTTTCTCTGTTGAACCAAACGATAAACCGTTTGTTCTTTCATATTTAAATAGTCAGCGACTTCTTTTATCCCCAAGATTCCATTATTCATTTTTCAATCCTTATAATTATACGTATGTGGCACTTTAAAATATTTTTCATTACAAATACCACTTTATCTGGCGGCTGAAAGCTACCAGCTTCTCCATATTAATATCGGTTAATTATCGTCATGTTTTAAATTAAACGTATGCTCCAAATCCCTTTCAAAATAATCAATAAGGAAATCAAAAAATCAGGAGTAAAAATGAAAAATACGTACCACTAATGAATAGACTGGTCTTTTATGTAATTTTTATTAATAAAATTAAGAGGATTCTTTTTTCTTCACCCTTACAGGAAGTATTTTCTTCCCTAAATAATCTATTAAAAAAGGTTTAACTCGTGTCGGAAGCAGCGCAATCCATTTCTTATTTTGACCTCATTTATATTTTAATACCGGTCCTTATCGTCATATATATCTTTTTTAAATGGAAGTTAAAATTTTCCACCATTATCTATGCTCATGTCCGAATGTTTTTTCAACTCATTATTATTGGGTACTGCCTGAAGTATATTTTCAATAATAATCATCCTGCTATCATTCTACTGATTCTAACGGTTATGATTGTAATCGCTGGATATATTGCCCCGAGACCCCTGGAAAAAAAACATACTTCTCATTATTTATTTTCAACCATATCAATATTTATTGCAGGTTCTGTTACACTTTATATTGCCACTCAACATGTAATCAATGTTATCCCGTGGTATAATCCAAATTTTTTAATTCCCCTGGGAGGAATGATCTTTGCCAACTGCATGAATTCTATCAGTCTTGCAGCTGAACGTTTTGAGAATGAGAACGTGAGGGAGCTATCATACGAAGACAGGAGAAATAAATCGTTCAAGGCATCTCTCATCCCCATCACCAATTCCCTGTTGGCAGTGGGGTTGGTTTCCCTTCCGGGAACCATGACAGGCATGATCCTTTCCGGGATCTCCCCGATGATAGCGGTGAAATATCAGATCATGGTCATGTGCATGATCTTCGGGTCTACCGGAATATCATCGGCCATTTATCTGGTCCTCATGCAAGACCGGGAAACATAACCGCCCTGATCTATTTCAGGAGTAGCATTTTCCCAGTACGGAGTTGGTCACCCGCCTGTACTCGGCAGAGGTAAACTCCGGCACTGACATTTTTTCCGAACCGGTCTCTTCCGTCCCATATCACCCTATGTGCACCAGCACTGAATCTGCTGTTCTCCAGATTCCTGATCTCTCTTCCAGTGATATCAGTAATAGAAATCTTCACCTGAACATCATAAGGAATCTGGAACTCAACATGGGTAACAGGATTGAATGGGTTGGGATAATTCTGTTTCAAACTAAAGTTATAAGGTATCGGAATAATATCTTCAACATTGAGTGCAGCATCTATAGTAAAATGGGATGAAAAAATCATATCGGTGGCATAAAGAGTGGATGAGTTATACCCATTAGCAGGCTCTATTTTAGATGACAAAGCTGTGCTCCTAAGCATCGGTGTCCCGTCGTTATCTAATCGTTGAAATACAATTTTACTATCATCAGGGAGATAGAGTGGATATCCAACATTATTTTCAATAAACTCAATATAGCCCATATTACCTTCATATAAATCAACGGCAGTGATCCACACTTGGTTGTCATTATTATTTATGTAGTCAAAGACAAAATAATTTCCATTTGTACTGGCATAAGATGGATTGGCCATGCTATAACCAGATGGTAAAGCTGAAAATATTGAAAATATTAATTCATATTCATAATACAATAAAGAAACATCCCAATATTCTAATGATGGATCATTACCATCATTTTGGGGAACACTATTAAATGCATCATATATTAAGTATGTGCTTGTCGGATCCCAATCCATTGCATCTGCATAAAGAACAACATTGGATGTAATAGTTGAATCTGTGGTAGGAGAGTATAGTTTTATAGGATTAGGAGGCCCACCTGCCGCTAAATCAAAAACAAAAATTGTAGAGTCTATATAGATTGTAGTTGTAGCAAATTTTGACAAATTAGGTGATAGCGCTATAGAGTGCCATATACCATTAATGTCAAGGTCTGCAGTAAAATTAATCTCTAAACCATCTGATGACCTGTATCCAACAATATCATTCATATCGTTAACAAAAAATATAAATGATCCATTTGCAGAACTACTTACAGCGTTCGCGGTTTCAGTATAAACTTGTGTTTCGGTTATTTGTGTAGCTTGATTACCATCTTCTAAATCAAGTAAATATAAACTGTGATCATTACCATTATTATTTATGGCAGTTACCCAATCCTGTCCTTCAATAATTTCTTGGTCTTCCGGTGCTGAAGACCCTTCATCTCCAACAATCCCCACTGCATCAAAGGCACTGGTTACCGCTGCCACTTCATCATCACCGTACAGCTCACCGGCAGCCTGAATAGCTGCCAGACGCATGTCAATAAAGGTTGCCTGGGAATTCAAATATTCAGCTTCCAGAA
>CAZBBE010000125.1:0-4076 GCA_964489755.1 uncultured bacterium
ATGTGGGTCGGTAGTGTGTTGAGTTTGCCATAGTTAGTCAGATAATTTCATAATCAATCAAAAAGTGGACACGCTTTTGGTAGGCACACCCCGATACACCAAGGTGGGGGCAGAATGTGCGGGGTGGTGGGTGTTAGAATTTTACCCCCTCTCTCCCCTAAAAAAAAGAATATAAATCTCAATAAAGAGATTCAATGAACAAATATAAGTCTTCAATAAAAGATAGTAGTGGTTTTATTAAAGGTTTTGTGCTTGAAGGGACTATTGTTCATGGGAATAAATATTGACTCAGTTTATCACAAATCCTTAACATTAACGATGAAGTTTTTTTTGATATCTTTAGTTTTTTATTATTTTCTTGGATTTAACCATGTAATTGGAGTCACACTTTCCGGAAAAATAACGAATGGGAAAAATGATAAAGCCTTGCCAAATGTAAATATATACGTTCAGCCCGGGGGAAATGGTTCAATTTCAAGTCCCTATGGTGAATACAAAATAGAGCTATCGCCCGGGGATTTTACCATTCATTTTTCTATCATCGGATTTGAAAAATTAGCTCATAATATCAAGATTGGAGAATCACCGATGGAACTAGATGTCGGACTGTCTCCATCTGTTTTGGAGTTTGATGAAATTCAGGTTGAAGGGATATTTTCCACTCGATTGGGATATGAATCAGTAAATGTTCTAAATAGAAAAAAGATTGAGGAAATGGACAAGGATTCCGCTGCCGAAATTATAAGAGAAATTTCTGGAATAGATGTTCAGTTTGCTCATGGTAGCGGTAGAAATGTGAACGTTTCTATCCGAGGTTCATCGGATTATAAACCGGGAGGATACAATAACCGGGTTTTGATTTTATTGGATGGATTTCCCCTGCTCATTCCAAACAGTGGATCACCGGATTGGAGTTCCATACCTGTTGAATGCATCAGTCGGATTGAGGTGGATCACAATGCAGCATCTTCCCAATACGGACATAATTCCATGGGCGGTGTTATCAATCTCATTACTGACCAAGGCAGAGTAAATGAAAAACATATTTTTAGATTGAGTGGCGGCTCATATTTGTTGAAGCAGGGCAGTTTATCATCAAACTACCATCGAGGAGATTGGTCTATTGGATTAACGGGTATGGCGCGGCAGTCCAGCGGGCATCGGTTTAATTCGGATGACCAACTTCTCAGAATGAGACTCTACGGAAAACTTCATGATAAAAAAGGAAGAACACACAGCCTATCCCTTATGAGTGCCTGGTCGGAAACAGGACATCCGGGATTCAAATCAAGCCCTACATGGCGCAGGTCAAAACGATTCTCATTTTATAATCAGGGACATTTTTTTTACCCATTAATGAAAGGGTTTTCCCTTTCCAATTCAGTTTTTATTAATACGTTTCATACCCTCTATTCAGATCGCACCGATACTCCGGTAAATAAAATAGAAGAAAATCAGATTTATGATGACATTTCAGTTGGGTTGAGGTCTGAAATGCTTTTAACTCGCTGGTCGAGATGGATAATCATGTCAGGAATGGATACAGGTTGGGATAAATCTGAAGTTTCCGTTTTTAATTCTATTTATGATTCACCAACTCAAACGACTTTTGGAGGATTTGTTCAATCTAAATATTCTATTGGTGGAGGTTGGAATTTTGGATCAGGATTACGGTATGATTTCAGATATGTAAACCCGGGTTCTGCATTTAAAAAACGGACATATAGTCATTTTTCTACTAAACTGAATCTCATGTACAAAATGAAAAATAAGAGAGCATTTACCCTAATTTACAGTGAAGGGTTTAGGGCACCTTCTTTATCAGAACTTTATCTGAACCACACAAGCAGTTACGGATTGACAGTTCAGGGAAATCCGAATGTAAATCCTGAAAAAGTCACAACATTTGAGGTACATTATGAACATCCACATTCTGATAAATGGAAATGGGAATTATCAGTTTTTCAAAATAAATATGAAAATATGATTGATTTTGTGTACAGCCTCCCAACATTAGCAGTTAATCGTAAGGGAGTGACAGGATTTGGAGGCGAATTTCAATTTTATTGGGAATTATCAGATGTTATTAAAATTTCAGGAAATTATGTATATCTCGATATGGATGACTTAGAAAATAACCCGATTTTGTATAGGTCAAAACATCGAGCCGGTCTTCATGTCAAAGTGGTGTCTCACCCGGTGAAAATAAGTATAACAGGAAAGATTTGGTCACCTCAAAAATATGAAGACTTTCTCAGTCACGATTACCAAACGATTGACAATAAAATAGTTTTTCCAATCAAAATATTACCGAAAAATGTAATTTTAAACGTAGCATTTAAAAAAAAATTAGGAGAGTCTGAAATATCCTTTCAAATTGAAAATATATTTGATATTACCTATGAATTAATCCAAAACTACCCCATGCCCGGACGGGTTTGGAAAGTAAAATTAAATCAATCATTTAATTAACAAAAAAAGGAATAATATGAAATTGACTAATAAAATAACAATCGCACTATTTTCAGTTTTATTTTTAATAATTCTGACTTCGTGTGAGGATAAAAAAGATGATTTACCCGAGTCTGCAATTTTATCAGGAACGGTGACGTTTATCGGAGATTGGCCTACTGAAGGAACTGTCTATCTGTCCATTCAGACAGCTTGGCCTCCTACTACAGCACCCTATTCAGCAATAACTATTACCGCAGGAGATATTACGGATGGACATTATGAATATTCGTTTACAGATGTTGCGTTTAATACCTATCCGGCAATCACAGTTTCATGGCTGGATCCGAATGATTCAAACCCTGCTACAAATCAGCATACGATTGGAGCGCAAGGTGGAACAGTTCAAGCATATTTTATGGATGCAGTTACTGTTACTGTGGATGCAGAAAATGCAACCAAAACTGATTTAGATATCACAGCGGATTTTTCATCATTATTAGTACCATGAAAAAAACAACACTCAATATGAAGGGTTTCGCTTTACGGACGAATTTTACTGCTGGAGTATTGGATGTTGGTAAAGAGTTTTATTATTTTATAGAAAAAAACTAATTCTAACAACACTACTCACCACATAATCGGTTATCCACCTCTTTGTAAAAATTGGGTGATGGGTTAAATAGAAGAGATTTTCTATTTTCTGGAGGTATTCAAAAATGTTTCTGATAAAACAATAAATAATCAGAATGAATCAAAATAATTCGATAATAAAGGAAGCTTGTGTGGAAACTGTTAAAGAAGCGATTTTAGCTGAAAAACGAGGTGCTGACAGGATAGAACTTTGTTATAGATTAGAATATGATGGTCTTACACCTGCAAAAAATATTATAGAAAAATCAATTAAGTCCTTGTCCATACCTATAAAAGTAATGATACGACCCCGAAAAGGAAACTTTATTTATAATGAAAAAGAAATAATGGAAATGGAATCAAAAATTGAAATGTGTAAAAATATAGGTATAACTGAAGTTGTTTTTGGCTTATTAAAATCAGACAAAAATATAGATTATATATCTACGGAAAGATTAGTAAAAAAAGCTTATCCAATGTCAGTGACATTTCACAAGGCAATTGATATTACTTTCGATATTTTAAATGCAATCGAAAAATTGGTACCGATTACCGGTGTCACCAGTATATTGTCTTCTGGTGGAGAAAATACAGCATATCATGGAAAAGAACGAATGAAAGAAATAATCAATAGGTTTAGAAATCGGTTTAATATCATTGTGGCTGGTTCAATAACAGAAAATAACCTTGCAGCAATTCATAACTTTATTGGAGCAAAAGAATATCATGGAAGAAAAATTGTAGGCAATCTAATTTAAGATTGGGGATTCCTCCTCTTTGTACAAAAGTGGCGATGGGGTAAATAAATCTGTTACCCACCAGTTACCCAAAATTTATGTCAGATTGTCCTAATCTGTCATATTGTTTAACAAGTCCAGGATAAAAAAAAGTGGGAATTAATCCCACTTTTTCATCGATATCGACAAAGATATTAATATGCTCCGGTACCTGGACTCGAACCAGGGACACGCGGATTAACAGTATGCGATTTA
>CAZBBE010000126.1:0-4058 GCA_964489755.1 uncultured bacterium
TTGAAAACCAAAAAGTTTTACCGGATGGTTCGGATGAACTTGGTCCTACAATTAAAGGTTGGGTCAAAGATGGTGTAGAATTAATAATCACTACTGGTGGAACCGGATTGGGTCCAAGGGATTTGACCATTGAAATAATGGAAAAAATATTTGATTCCAAACTACCTGGTGTGGAACAGGCGCTCCATGCTTATGGTCGGGGAAAAGTCAAAACTGCAATGTTATCTCGTTTAACCGCAGGCATTGTGAATGGTGCAATTATCATTTGTCTCCCGGGAAGTACAGGAGCAGTGAAAGATGCGATAAAGATTTTAGTACCGACCATTTTTCATTCATTTCATATGATGAAAGGAGAAAAACATTAAAAGATAAAGTTGATGAAATGACTGAATATATTTTACCATTCCTGTTTTTCTTTGTGGCTTTGATCTACTCATCGGTAGGATTGGGTGGTGGTTCTTCCTATACAGCAATCATGGCGATTTTTGGAACCAGTTATCAAACTATTCCCACTACATCATTAACAATGAATCTTGTTGTCACTTTCATAGGTATGATAAATTATTGGCGTAATGGCTATGGTCGGATTGATCTAATTGTTCCATTTCTTATTATGTCTATCCCAATGGTTTATCTGGGTGGTATATTGGAGCTACCTGAAAAAATATTTCAGATTTTATTGTTAAGCACTCTTTTTTTAGTTGCCATCCGGATATATGTTCTGAATGATCTAAAATTTTCTTTTCAACTGTCCGGAATCCAGAAGTGGATATTCATATTTGGTTTGGGTGCAGTATTGGGCTTTGTGGCTGGAACTGTTGGTATCGGGGGTGGTATCTACTTGGTGCCCTTGATTATAATGTTTGGGCTTGGGTCTGAAAAGGAAGCGGCAGCAGCAGGTTCCATGTTTATATGGGTGAACTCACTGGTTGGACTGATTGCTCGATCTCAAGTTTTTTCATTCGACACAAAAATTATTTTGCCCCTTTCTGGCGCAGTTTTTATTGGTGGAATTGTGGGGTCCTATTTTGGTGCTGTTCGGTTTAAAACAAAAACCATTCAGAAAATCATGGGGGCTGTGATCATTATTGCCATAGTATTTTTAATAAGGAAATTTTTATGATTCCAATTCAGAAAGCTAAATCCATTATTCAAAAACACATTCCATTATTGGAGGTTGAAACAGTTTCATTGAATAATACTGGAAACCGGGTTTTGGCGCAAGATATTGTGGCCACATTTCCCATGCCAATGTTTGATAATTCCGCCATGGACGGATTTGCGGTTCGATCTATAGATACAAAAGGTGCGAGCAAGGCAAATCCAATATCTCTGAAAATGGTGAGTGTGAGTTCGGCCGGAGCGCCAAGTGATGTTACTCTTGGTCACGGTGAATGTGTACAGTGTATGACCGGTGCAAAAATCCCCCATAGCGCCGATGCAATTGTTATGGTAGAAGACACCAGTGGATTTTCAGATGATGATAATGTTGAAATTTATTTAGAAGCAGATTCAGGAAAACACATCCGAATAAAAGGTGAGGAGATAAAAGAGGGTGATTTATTAATTCCCAAAGGAAGACATCTTACACCCAGTGAAGTCGGAACTATGGCAACATTTGGATATGGAAAGGTCAATGTATTTAAAAAACCAAGAATCACCATTTTTGGAACGGGGAATGAATTAATAGAACCTGGGAGGGAATTAAAAGAAGGACAGATATACAATTCGAATTTGTTTGTTTTTTCTGAACTGGCAGAATATGCTGGAGGGGAAATTGTTTTGCGAAATGTGGTCAAAGATAACAAAGAATCTCTACGAACATTTTTATCAGAAGCATTAGCAACTTGTGATATGATTGTTTCTTCTGGCGGGGTTTCCATGGGACGTTTTGATTATGTCCGGGAAGTCTTTTTGGAATTGGGTGTCCAAGAGCATTTTTGGAAAGTAGCACAGAAACCCGGGAAACCATTTTTTTTCGGAACCGTAAATTCCACATTGATATTTGGATTACCTGGTAATCCGGTTTCATCCTATATTGGATTTATGGAATGGGTTTGGCCCGTGTTAAGAACAATGATGGGCAAATCGAAAGAGGGAGCAGTAATAGGAATACTGAAAGAACCTTTCCCACGGGAAAAAGTAAAGTATCGCTTTTTGTTTGGAAAAGTTTGGATGGAGGATGGAAAGTTGGTTTGCAAACCGTCAAATAAAAAAGGATCACATATGCTATCCTCGTCATTGGATGCAAATTGTATTTTAGGTTGTGAACCAGGGGAAAGACCACTCAAACCCGGTGATAAAATCCGTGTGAACATACTCCCTTGGAAGACAATTGAGAAAACCATGGGGTCACAGTGACGCAGAGTTTTCAACCTAACATAGAGCTATGTGTCTCTGTGGTAAAAATATCATGATATTAACTCCACAGGAATTACAAAAATGGATATATGAAGGGAAATCTTTTACTATGGTGGATATTCGTCCGGAAGAGCATCGGGCAGAATTTCCATTGACCAATTTGGATGCAAGTGTTTCAGATATGAATTCCATTCCGGAGTCCCAGAAAGTTTTAGTGCTTATTTGCCAGTTCGGAATTGTTACTGAAGGAATCATAATTGAACAAGAATTGAATAATGCATACAGTTTGCTGGGCGGTGCTTTGGCATGGATAGAGTTTCAATCAGAAAAAAAAGATTTGAGTCAATGGTCTCGACAAACAGTTTTGCCCGAAATTGGATTGGAAGGACAGAAGAAACTATTAAATGCCACAGTAGTCATCATTGGTATGGGCGGGCTTGGATGTTCTGTTGTTCAATCTCTTATTTCCACAGGAATTGGTCATTTGAAAATAATTGATAGAGATAATGTAGAATTATCTAATCTTCATCGTCAGCCGTTATTTGGATTAGAAGATGTTGGTCAACCCAAAGTGAAAGTCGCTAAAGAAAAATTGGAAAAATTGAATGAAAATGCTACCATTGAAATATTCCTGGAATATTTGGATAAGGAAAATGGGCTGAGTTTTATTCATGATGCGGATGTAGTGATCGATGCCACAGACAACATCCAAGCACGACAATTGATTGATAGATTTTCAAAAGAAGCGAACATACCCATGATCTATGGTGGGTTATTTCGTTTTGAAGGCCAGGTGGCAATTTTAAATGCTAATGGATGTCCGGGATATATTGAATTATTTCCTGAACCACCATCTGGTGATGGCACATGTGCTGATGCCGGCGTTTTAGGAATGCTCCCAGGAATAATTGGAAATATTCAAGCGTTGGAAGCCGTTAAACTGATTGTTGGTATTGAACCCAATTTAATTGGTACACTCTTGATTTATGATGGGTTGAGTCATTCAACACAATTAATAAAATTATGATCAATGTGAAAATAAAATGCTTTTCCCAAGTGAAATATGCTTTAGGAAAAGATGAATTAAACTTAGACTTGAAAACAGGGACAACATCTCTTGAATTGGAAAAATTGATTCGTGAAAAAGCAGATGGAAAACTGGATAGTGTGAGTCTGCGGGTAGCCGTGAATCAGAAATATGCTCCCACAGAAACTGAACTAAAGGATAGCGATGAAGTGGCATTTATACCACCGGTTCAGGGTGGATAAATGATCCAGGTTGAAATTGTAAACGGACCCATAGAATTTTTTCCGTCGGACAGTGACCGGCAGAAAGATGGTGCCGAATTGGTTTTCAACGGTCGTGTACGGGATATGGAAAACGGAGAAAAAATCACCTCTCTGGATTATGAACATTACGATGGGATGGCGGAAGCAGAGCTGAAACAATTGGCAGCAGAAACAGTCCTGAAATTTCCTATCAATGATATATTTTGTAAACACCGCACTGGAAAAGTATGTGTGGGAGAAACCAGTCTCCATGTTGTTATTTGGTCCGAACACAGAAAAGAAGGGCTGACAGCGATGTCCTGGTTTATTACCGAACTGAAAAAACGGGTTCCCATCTGGAAATGGGCTATACTGGAAGATGGTTCTAAAGTGCCAAGCGAGTGTGTCCACTGAACATTAAGGGAGCA
>CAZBBE010000127.1:0-4013 GCA_964489755.1 uncultured bacterium
CTTTGCGGTAGTGCAATGGTGATGCCGGACGGAACGGTACTGAACAGAGGAAAAGGATTTAATTATGAACAGGTGTATCTTGGATTTTATATGGATGCGGATGTGGTTACCCTTGACACATACGGAAATAATTTTCACTCCAATGATGATGATTTCATGGAATATTATTGGGAACGGTTTTACACTCATAATGACTCTATGCTTATCAGTATGGCAATGGTCTATGACTTTGACGGAAACAGCGCCGGAGCAACGGACATAGGGATTGTTGCAGCACAGCTATTGGACACTCCTTTAGCAACCCAGCCAGTGGACTTAGATGATGACGGTTTTGATGATATTTATCCTGGCGAACCTTTAAAAATGACGGACTGGCACTGGTTTGACTGGTACAATCGTCCGGGTGTTGTCACCCGCGAAAGCAATACAGGATGTCATGCCGGCTCTCCCGGATGTCCCCAAGCTATAAACAGGGAAGAAATACAATACAAACTTATGGCAGGAGACACAACCAATCTTACCGAAAAAGAACGATCATGGTATTTTCATACAGATAATCCAGATCTGGATATGGATATAGATTTGAACCCTCATTTTGATTCCCTGGAGGGGTTGGAAAAAGAGGACGTTTTCCTTCAGGGTGAGGAAGGATTGGACTGTGTCCTCTTGTTCAGTTGTGGTCCTTTTGATTTGAAGGTGGGTGAAGAGGCTCCATTTTCTTTTTGTATTATTTTTGGTGAAAATAAGGTTGATCTTATCAATAATGCTCGTTTTGCCCAGGTTATGTATAATTCACATTATCAAAGTTATACTCCACCGGCCGTTCCGAGTGTGACGGCAATTACTGATCATCAAAAAATCACACTGACGTGGGATGTTGGTGCAGAAAATTCCATTGATGCCGTGACCGGATATTCAGATTTTGAAGGGTATAAGGTATATAAAAGTTCTGATGGAGGACAAACATGGGGAAATCCTGACGATATTATCTATGATGACAATGGAATACAGGTTGGGTGGGAACCTGTTGCTCAATTTGACCTCTCAGAAATTGAGGATAGTTTGTTTTGTGTTTTTACACCGGACAGTTGTTTCGGTAGTGATGTGAGGGGGATGGATATTTCCGGTTCGGACCCATTGGCACCATGGTTTCATCTCGGTTCAAATTCGGGACTTCAACATAGTTTTACAGATACTGTTCGGGATGATTGTTCTCGTTGTGGTGTCGTTGACGGAATCGAATATACCTATTCCGTAACCTCTTACGATATGGGCATTCATTCACCCTATGAGGTTGAGTGGTCAGAGGGGAACAATGGTGGTTTTATTCAGGATACTGTTTATAGTTCCGCAAATCCGTTGGGATGGTCTGCGCCGGATGGATATCAGAGTATTGAATCGTCAAAGGGAACGACCATTCATGACCCTAATTTTGTTACTGTTACTTCTGGTTATCCTAGCAATTCTGACCTTGAATTATCGGACATTCAAGTTGTTCCAAATCCCTATTTTGCCCGATCATATTTTAACGAAAATGAGTATGTCCGAAGAATCAGGTTTACGAAACTACCCTCAAAATGTACTCTCACAATTTTTACTATTACTGGAGAAATGATAGCAACATTCGTTCATGAGGATGAAACAGATAGTAACGAATGGTGGGACCTGCGTACTATTAACAATCAGGAGATAGGACCAGGGCTATATTTGTATGCGGTTGAATCAGAGAGGGATAAACATATAGGCAAATTTGTGGTTGTGCGTTAGTGGGCACCCATTTTTATGGAATTCATCTTGCTGAAATCCATGACACCGGTTTCAGTTTTTTTGCTGAAGGAGCTTCAATAGGGATACTTGAAATTTTGCGGGAGAAAAATATCTATAGTGGGCATATTGTTGACCTGGGATGCGGTTCAGGAATTTTAGCAAAAAATATGGCAGACAACGGGTATACAATAACGGGAGTAGATTTATCACAAGATATGATAACACTGGCAAAGAGAAAAGTCCCTAATGTACATTTTGTTACTTCATCTTTTTATTCTATAGATATCCCCCCCTGTAAAGTTGTAACGGCAACGGGGGAATGTTTCAATTATATATTTGAGGATTCTTATGCGATGAGCATTATTAAAGATCTATTTGGAAGAATATATAACTCATTGACAACAAGGGGATTATTCATTTTTGACTTTGCCATGCCCGGACGAGTTCTTTCATCTAAAAAGAATAACTGGAAACAGAACAATTGGGAAATGGAAGTTGAACATCATGAGGATGAACACTCAAAAACACTCACCAGAAAAATCAAATTTAAAGTTCACACGCAAAATGAACTTAAAGAAGCTCAGGAAATTCACCAACTTCAACTTTTTGAAAAAGATGAATTAAAATCAATACTTATTGAAGTAGGGTTTATTCCAAAATTTGTGAATGGCTTTGGTTCATTTATATTTCCATTTGAATATGGATATGGGGGATTTGTTGCAGAGAAATAAAATAATTATACGTTATAAAATGATTGGGGGTCATCATGAGAAAAAATAAAATTATAGTTTATCCATTAATGATTTTTTTGTCCCTTTTGAATGGTGTTAACTACAGTAATGATATATTTCAAGTTTTAAAAAAAGATAGTATCAACCATATCCAGATGGATTCTGACAAAATAATCAGAATGTTATCTGGAAAATTGTCCCCCCTGAGTGGTGAATTAGATGCATCGGATGTGGAAAAATTTTGTACAACAATTGAGCCGTATTTATCACAAAATAGCTTTAAAGAAGATTTTATTTATGTGAAAAAACAAACGTCAATAACCGGTTCTAAGCATTTTCGATATCAACAGGTTTATAAGGGCGTTACTGTCCTAGGAAGATTTCTGGTTGTTCATTCAAATATACACCATCAGATATCCTCATTATCAAACGATTATCAGTTAATCAAGGATATCCCCATCAACCCACAAGTTTCACCGGAAACGGCACTTTATACGGCTAAAAAGGACATGGATAGCATTATTTTGCAAAGGTCAATTCCTGAATTAGTTATTTTTACATTCAAAATGTCACCAAGGCTTGCATATAAGGTAGAATTATATACACGATTTGACTCGAAAACTGTTTTTATCGATGCAGTTACGGGAGGAATAATCAATACGTTTTCACTTATTTATTTTGATGGTCCTATCCTGGGGTCCGGCGAAAATCTATTGGGAGAATGGGTTGACAGTCTTTATGTGTATGAAGGAGATAATTTCCCTGAGGTCACTGGTGGTCTCAGTACAGGGAATTTATTTTGTGAGGAATATTGCTGGGACTATGGAGATTGCGACGGGCAGAACTATGATGACTGCGTGATGAGCTACGAACAGGGTAACTGTTCCGATGGATATATTGAAGACTGCGATGGTAACTGCATGATAGAATCAATGCTATTATGGGACCTTGATGATGGGAATTGTGATGACCCCGAAATTGAAGTTGATATGAACAATGTCACCACAGGAATTATAAATATGGTGAATACCGACAACTCTGATAGGGAACCAATATTTACCTTATCAAGCTATGGAAATTACTATACTGATATATTTTATGTAAACAGTGAGACATCTGTTTTTGATTCAAATATTGCCTCTTCATCTCATGCGTCCGGTGTCAGTTCTCATGATTATCACAGTAAGACTTTACAATATTTTGATGCCTTTGGATATTTAGGGATGAGTGGAACAGGCCTTAGGCTTGCAAATCTTATTGATTATGGACCCGGGAGCCAGTGGGGAATAAATAATGCGTTCTATAACGCGGGTAACCAAACCTTGAACTATGGAATGGGAAGCGGAGACTACAGACCCTGGTGCGCCGGTCTTGATGTGGTAGCGCATGAGTTTGGTCATTCATTTACTGAGCACACATCAGGGTTGGTCTATCAGGACCAACCTGGAGCATTGAATGAACACATGTCTGATGCATTTGGATATCTTGTTGAAGCGAAGTACCAGAATGGTGGTG
>CAZBBE010000128.1:0-3962 GCA_964489755.1 uncultured bacterium
TTTGTTTCATGAATACGTGCGAATGATTTCACTAAAATTACTCTCACCCCTAAATATCTTGGTTCCATAGCAGCATGCTCTCTAGAAGAACCTTCACCATAATTTTCATCCCCGATGACAAGTGTATCTATTCCAGATTGTTGATAGTGACGTTGAACTTTCGGAACCGGTGCATATTCACCAGAAAGCAGATTGAGAACGGAGTTAGTTTTCTCATTAAAGGCATTGACGGCACCGATAAAACAATTATCCGAAATATGATCTAGATGTCCCCTGTATCTCAACCATGGGCCCGCCATGGAAATATGATCGGTTGTGCATTTTCCTTTGACCTTAATCAACAATTTTAGACCGGTTAGATTTTCACCATTCCAAGGACTGAATGGTGTCAATAATTGTAATCTTTCTGACTGAGGATCGATTTTTATAATATGTTTCTTTCCATTTTCAGAGGGAGGTTGAAATCCATTATCTTTTACCGCAAATCCCTGAGGAGGGAAATCTATGCCGCGTGGTTCATCTAAATAAACTTCTTCACCATCTTCATTAACTAATGAGTCAGCCAGTGGATTAAAGCCCATATCACCAGCAATGGCTATTGCTGTGACTATTTCTGGTGAAGCAACAAATCCGTGCGTATTTGGATTGCCATCATTTCTTTTAGCAAAATTCCGGTTGAAAGAAGTAAGGATGGAATTCTTCTCTTGTTTACCCACACCAACACGATTCCACTGTCCTATACACGGACCACAGGCATTCGCTAAAACAACCCCTCCTATTTTTTGGAATACATCCAGATATCCATCACGCTCGACGGTAAATCTAATCTGTTCAGAACCTGGAGTAACCGTAAATTGTGATTTTACGGATAATTTTTTATCGAGAGCTTGTTGTGCAATGGATGCAGCCCTGGTAATATCTTCATAAGAAGAATTTGTACAGGACCCAATTAATCCTACACTAAGCGTTTTAGGCCAATTATTTTCAATAACAGCATCTTTAAACTCTGAAATTGGTGTAGCCAAATCAGGAGTAAAAGGACCATTTATGTGAGGCTCTAATTCAGATAAATTAATGGTAATGACCCTGTCGAAATATTTTTCTGGTTGTTCATAACATTCCAAATCTCCTTTGAGTTCAGAAGAAATTGTATCCACAATGTCCACGACCTCCGACCTTCCTGTTCCTTGTAAATATTCACTCATTTTATCATCATAACCAAATACAGAAGTAGTAGCACCAATTTCTGCACCCATATTACAAATCGTCCCTTTCCCGGTACATGATATTGAATCGGCTCCCGATCCGAAATATTCCACTATGGCTCCTGTTCCACCCTTCACAGTCAATATTCCCGCTAATTTAAGGATGACATCCTTTGCGGATGTCCACCCATTTAATTTCCCTACCAGTTTCACACCAATCAATTTAGGAAACTGTAATTCCCACGGCACTCCAGCCATTACATCTACTGCATCAGCGCCTCCCACACCGATAGCGATCATCCCCAATCCTCCAGCATTCACTGTGTGGGAATCAGTTCCTACCATCATACCACCGGGAAATGCATAATTTTCCAAAATAACCTGGTGAATAATTCCTGCACCGGGTTTCCAAAATCCAAGACCATATTTGCTTGCTGCAGATTCCAAAAAATCATACACCTCACCATTTACAATTTGAGCTGTGGATAAGTCTTTATCGGCTCCAGATTGTGCCTGAATTAAATGATCACAATGAACTGTGGATGGTACTACAACCTTTTCCTTTCCTACCATCATAAATTGTAGCAATGCCATCTGTGCTGTCGCATCCTGCAAACCAACCCTATCAGGAGAGAAAAAAATATAATCTTTTCCCCTTCTAAATTCTGTAAGAGTTTTACTTTCTGACAAATGGGAATACAAAATTTTTTCTGTTAAAGTCAATGGTCTTCCAAGAAGACTTCTAATTTGATTTAATTTGATTCTGTATCGGGTATAAAATTTCTTAATCAGTTCTAAATCATACATTTTGTGTGCCAGATGGAATAAATATATAAAAAATGGTGTTTATTTAACTGTAAATATTAATTTTATTTAAAATATAATTCCAATATCAATAATATCAATCATCCCTAAATTTAATACTTATGAATTGCTTATTTTTTATTTTTAGTTTTTTATTATTTTTTTCATCTTTGGAAGCGAAGACTTTCTGGTCTGTCATACACTCGTCTGCTGATGAGGTAAGAATAAAAGTGGAATCAACGGGAAGTTATACTCGAGAAATTGAAGCATTTCATTGCCTTATCGGACTTCCTGATTCACAAATTCCGGGACTTAAATTCTCCTATTCAACTCCAATAATTCTGAATGATGCTCCCGCTCCCTCTTTTCCGATGAGTGTATCCTGGCTCCAATTTCAACCCCTAAAAGGATTACATACCGGAACTTTAATTATTTCACCATTCAAATCTGACGGAATTGCTCATGAAGAAGTTGTTGTCACAATATCCATTCGCAACATAAGTATCTCTCAAAAAATAGATGTACCACCAAGAATTCAGTCATTTCTCAAACATCGTGTAATAAATTGGAGTTTTGCAAAATATTGGATCAATCCAACAATACCAATAAGACCAAAATACCTCAATGACATTCCCACTTTTACTTTAAATAATGTTCCGAATAATACTGAATATATCATTACCGGAGATGCGGATTACGAATCTGAATTAATGCCTCTTTTAAATCTTAGAAATAATTCTGTTACAGACCCAATAAACACAATCTTTATTCCAACAGATTCAATTTTTCAAGTATACAGCAATAGCAATTCGAATTCTCAAGCAATTAAGTCCTTTTTTTATGATGCCCTGTCACTTGCAAATGGAATCACTTTCGGATTATTGGTGGGTGATGCCCCCAATTTACCAACACTTTATGAGGGAGAATATGCCTCGGATGACCTATTTGTGACTTTTAATGGAGGGGTCCCAGAAATCGCGCTGGGGCGATTCCCAGCTAATACATCAGCGGATGTTCATGCATTCGTTAACAAAGTCATTCAATATGAAACCGAACCTGAATACGGATTATGGAGACAGAGAATTACTCTGGTGGCTGATGATGAAGCTCGTCCCTTAGCGAATGATACATCGCATACATCCCATTCAGAAGAATTAGCCCAAATTATTCCATCTCAACTGGATGTTGAAAAAATTTATCTCATGGAATATCCTGAATCAAATGATGGTTCGTTATACGGGGTTACAAAACCAGAAGCAACGGATGACCTGTTTAATTGGTTGAATCAAGGAACTGCAATCGTCAATTATATAGGGCACGGTTCATATTACAAATGGGCTCAGGAACGAATCCTTGATAAAAACCGTGGGGATATATCGTTTATCCAAGCTGGAAATAAATTGCCACTCTGGATAGTAGGAACTTGTTCCTGGGGTGAATTTGATAACCCAGAAAGTGATGCATTTTCTGAAGATATAATTCGACTTGAAGGGAACGGTGCCATCGCTATAATTACCACATCAAGGAGTGTCTATGAAGGCCCAAATTGGATTTTATTGAAAACCCTCTACGAAACACTATTCCCAAATGGTGAAATAGCTGACATTTCTTTAGGAATCATTTTGCAAAGTGTTAAAACCGGTTCCATAACAGGTAAAGTTTTTCACCTGTTTGGCGATCCCGCGATGAAATTGCAATTTCCCACAGAATCTATTGAACTAACTCTATCTGAACCATTAGAAATCCTAATACCAGAAACGGCTTCATCAGAACAATATTTGTCACAAGATGGTGGTACAGGTTTTTTAATTGTCCGTGAATCTGACCGGATGGTTGAAAGAGAATATTCTTATATATCAAATTCAGGATTAGTTAATTCTTCGATTTTCTATTCAATCCCAGGACCTATTTTATCATTAGGTGAAATTTCTTTTACGGGTTCCCAGGTCAGTG
>CAZBBE010000129.1:0-3961 GCA_964489755.1 uncultured bacterium
CGGAGTATGTAGCTTTTGTGGGTGATGTAGGCGGTTCCTACAGTGTTCCCACTTTTTATGAAGATTGGGGACACGATTACTGGGGCGACCAGTGTGAAGGGGACCAGCCGTTCAGTGAGCTAAATGGAAATGACCTGTTTCCAGAGGTT
This sequence comes from uncultured bacterium, assembly GCA_964489755.1. Taxonomy (GTDB): domain Bacteria; phylum Fidelibacterota; class Marinisomatia; order Marinisomatales; family AB-629-J13; genus AB-629-J13. Next base: position 150 of record CAZBBE010000129.1, read on the forward strand.
TTGGTTGGGAGAATTTCTGTGAGGTCATCGTCAAATATATCCAATATAGTGAACAAGATTATTCACTATGAAAAAGCCACTTATTTGGAGAATTTAAACGAATTTTATGAGCGGGCTGCTGTTATGGGTGACCCGGGAGATTCAGGGATATCGACAGTGATAAGCGCCCGCTATGTGGAAAATATTATGGAAGCCCACGGCATGGAAGATGTTCGATTAAAAATTTCCGGAAGCAGTTGGACATCCTGGATGGAAAACAGGCTGGAAGAGGGGGTTGTCTATTTTCAGTACAGGGGATTTTACGGTGTGAGTGGGTTTGATATTGGAGATATAGACGATGCGAACAACGGTCACAAACTTCCGTTTGCCACTGTTTTGACGTGCGGCACAGGGTCATTTGCTCAAGAAACCACTTGTTTCTCCGAACAGTTTTTAAAAGCCGGTTCAGTTTCCAATCCAAGGGGAGCCGTTGCGGCGGTGAGTACCGCAACCGGGAACACGCACACTATGTTCAATAATATCATTGCTATGGGAATGTATGACGGGCTTTTTCCAAAAAAAGTTGGGACAGCCGGTGCAGCACTATCTAACGGGAAATTGACACTGTACAATGCTTATCCAAACAATCCTTACAATTGGGTAAATGCATTTTCCCAGTGGAACAGTCTAATGGGCGACCCTTCCACTCATCTGTGGACGGACACGCCGGAGATTCTCCAGGTTAATTATATTGAAGATATTCCCTTTGGTACAAATTACCTTGAGATTGAAGTTTTAACGGAGACCGGCCAACCGGTTGATATGGCGATGGTGACACTGTTAAAAGGAAATGATGAAATTTTTATTAATGGACTTACCGATGAAAATGGAAGAGTGGTAATCAATCTTGACTACCAGTATGGGGGTGAACTTTCCGTTACCATAACAAAACAGAATTGCAAGCCTTTCATTGGAACCGCAACTATCATAACAGATGGTAAATTAGTAAATTTAGACAACCTCGAAACAATTGAGATTAATGATGAGGGAGGGGATGGTATATGGAACCCTGGGGAAACAGCGGAAATAGCCGTTCCTCTTCATAATTTTGGGTTTTTAGGGGTATCAGGTGTTATGGCAGAAATTTCCACAGCCTCTGAATATATGGACATAATTGACGGGTCATCTAATTATGGGTTTATCGGTGCAGGCCAGAGTCAGTATGGGGAAGCATTCTTAGTTAATCTTTCTCCTTCGGTAATGGAGAGGGAAGAATTGAAACTACAACTTACGATCTCTGATGATACCGGGGAAGAATGGCATTCCATTCTGAATTTGAGCTGTATGGGAACTCACTTAATGGTATCAGATTATTCGGTAGCGGGCTCGGGCTCTCTTCAACCGGGAGAAACTTCGGATATCCAGCTGACTCTTTATAATAGCGGTTTCCTGCCCACTGAAGACCTGAACGGAACATTGGTTTCAACCAGTCCAGCAATTCAAGTAATTGAAGCTCAGTGTAACTGGAGTCCCATCAATTCAGGAACATCAGCCCCTAACCAGGATTGGTTTACCGTAAAACCATTGGTGGGTTTAATTCCCGGTACTGTTTTAAACATGAAACTGACCCTGGAATCGGGCAACGGTTTTTATCGAAACCTATACTTTACATTGGTGGTGGGTGAGGTCTCCGTTTCAGACCCATTAGGACCGGATAGTTATGGATATTATATTTATGATTCCGGAGATTCTGGCTATGACACCGCTCCCGATTATGATTGGGTCGAAATTTCATCCATTGGGGACAATCTTGACATTTACGATGTGGGTGGTGGCCGGGGAGAGTGCTCTGAAAACGGTAATGTAACTTGTGACAGCGATGCGGATTGTGACCCCTGGGGAGGGGCTTACTATGGATATTGTGTGTTTGAGGAGACAACAAAGGAAGTGAGCCTGCCCTTTTCTTTTAGGTTTTACGGTGTGGATTATTCATCGGTCAGTGTTTCTTCAAACGGCTGGGTCGCATTCGGAGAATCTGAGTTGGAATCCTTTCGGAACTATCCTGTTCCTGGTGCAGGAGGACCCTCACCCATGCTGGCAGTTTTCTGGGACGATCTTAAAACATCCAATGGCGGAGATGTGTATACATATACCGACCCCGGAAACGAATATTTTATTGTAGAATGGTCAAATGTGAGGACCCAAAACTATAACTCGCTGAACAGTTTTCAGGCTATTTTGTATAACCAATCCGCTCCCCCGTTTGATGACAATGAGATCAAACTCCAGTACAAGACCTTTAATAATACATCCTCAGGAAGTTATTCAGGATACACGCCGATCCATGGCGGATATGCAACTGTAGGGCTTGAGAATCATACATCTGAGGTTGGCCTGGAATATTCTTTTTATGATGAATATCCAACCGCCGCGATGGAACTGGATGACCATGACGCTCTATTTATTACCACCCGTCCAGGTGTTGATCTTTCCGAACTAACCGTGCCCGTTTCTTTTATGGAAGACTGGAATTTAATCGGGCTCCCTGTCATGGTTGAAAATCCCGATTATTCATTCCTGTTTCCCGATGCAATTAATAATACCCTCTATTCCTTTGACGGGTCATATGTTAGCGAAGACATGCTGGTCACCGGAAACGGATTCTGGTTGAGATTTGAAAATTCCGGTTTAGTTAATATAACGGGAGGAAATATATTAGACCAGGCCGTGGATCTAAACGGAGGGTGGAACCTGGTGAGCGGTATATCCCAGTCTGTATATTTAAATGATATTTCAGATCCTGACGGCTTGGTCATTCCCGGGACATTATATGGTTATGGTGAGACCGGGTACCTGGAATCATGGATACTGGAGCCGGGAAAGGGATACTGGTTGCGCTCCAACAGTGAAGGAACAATTTTCATGTCCGGCGGATTTTCAGGCAGGGAGGGTGAACCTTCAGGACAAATGCCCGAGACCTCATGGGTCAGTATTAACGGAAGGAAATTGTTTCTGAATTCACAGGTGTCCCCCGAAGATGAAATTCAATTCAGCCTCCCGCCGAAACCACCTGCTGGAGCCTTTGATGTCCGTTTTTCTGGTAACACAAAACTATGCACAACGGGTGATTGTTTGATTGAGGTAATGAGCCCTTACAAAAACCTTACTATCAGCTATAGTGTGGTTTTGGATGATAGTGAACATATGACCTGGGTATTAACATCCGAAAGTGGTAAAGACTACGCTTTAAAAGGCACTGGTGAGGTCACCATTCCATCTGAAGATAGATTTGTGCTAAACAGAAAACCTGTTATTCCAACAACGTTTTCACTGCACCAGAACTTTCCAAACCCATTCAATCCAATAACAACACTAATGTACGACCTTCCTTTTGATGCCTTTGTTACTTTTAGCATTTATGATATGCTTGGGAGGGAGATAACCCAACTGGTTAACTCAAACCAACAAGCAGGTTTCAAGTCAGTCCAGTTGGATGCTACAGACTCAATGGGCAAACCTCTAAGTGCTGGAGTGTACCTCTACCAAATACAGGCAGGAGAATTTGTAAAGACCCGCAAGATGGTGTTGTTGAAGTAGTACCACCTCTTTATAAATAGTAGGGATGGGGTAGATTGAAGAGATGACTAAGAAACTCAACTTAGGTATAACTCACTTTAAATTTGTAGATTACAGAAGATTTTCTCTTTTTATGTTTATTAAAATATAATGGTTGTATATATAGAATATTATTGTACATTTGCTGCTCTTTTAAAGAGGGAAGAAGGTGTGAAGATTATCCACCTTAATAGTAAAAGTAATTAATAAAGTTAAGG
>CAZBBE010000130.1:0-3954 GCA_964489755.1 uncultured bacterium
CAGGTATTAAATCACCTATCATAATTAAATCAAAAATATCGATCGTGTTATCATAATTAACATCTGCAGAATTAATATTTTCTGGCGCAATTTCAAAATTACCTATCAGATAATAGGCACACAGGCTAGGGTCTACTAATGTATAAACACCATCTCCATCAATATCACCCATTAAAATAGTTGTTACTTGATATAATTCATTTGCATTGGTACAAACGTACCAAATAGAACCATCATGACTCACTTTAATACCCATTATTTCATCAGTCAAGCCTGTTTCAAATTTTCCTAATTCAACGGGTTGTTCATCATCTATGTCAAAGATTATAATATCTCCGGTAGAAAAATCACTTATCAATAATCGACCATTATGAATATCTAAACCAGTCGGGAATGTTAGATCACTGGAAGGAATTTCTTCCCACTCAGTACCTTCCATTCTGGCATATATTTCAAGGTACTCACCATATGTCTCTAAAGATTCAGCAAACTGCCCTGAATTAATATTCATTCTAAGTAATCGTTGGTTACCAGTATCACATATATATAGCCAACCAGTATTTTCATCTAAGTCTAAATGGCTCGATAGACCAGGTTCTCTCATTACTTGAACATCATCATGCCTATATAGCAATCCATCGTAGTGATTATCGCCACCATGTTCATGCGGTTGTTGGAAATCATATTTGACAATAGAGCTATGAAACCCATCAAATAACCAATAAATGTTTTCACTTTCACTTGCAATACCTTCACTAAAAGGACTTTGATGTATCATATCAAGATGGCTTCCAAGTAATGGACCATTTTGATTAACTCGAGCATAAATTGACGTATCTGAATCCCAGAGAGTGCAACCAGAAAAGTATCCATTGGAATTATTATTTGCATCCTGAACATCAAGAGTATTAGCAAAGGTGCCATTCTCACTAAATGCAATTGCACTGGCAGTATGCATAAAATGTGCTGAAAAAGTATCTTTACGGTACTCCGCCCACTGGCTTTCTGTTCCAGCATTGTAGTAGGTAACTGTGCTTCCTCCTACATTTTCATCAAATATTGCAGATACTTCATTTATTACCCATAGTTCATTTTCCCTTTCAGTACTTCTATGAAAGTCTAAATCTCTTGGCCGGTGCAAACCATCTGCAGAGTCTCCCCTTATCGTTATCGTATTATTGGCCTGAATTAAATATGAATCAATAAGGTTTTGCCCATAAGCAAGCTGCATTATTAAAACTATTATTGTTAATATTATTTTTTTCATATCTAAATCTACTCATCATCCCACAAACAAAAAACCCCACACATATTGGGCTTGATGCTTATTTCAGCAATACCATCTTCTTGGTCTGCCTGAACTTCCCTGCCTGTATCGTATATAAGTACAATCCAGCACTCACGGATTGACCTGAAGTATTGGTGCCATTCCATTGGATTGATTTATGTCCAGCATTTTGATAACTACTGACCAGTGTGCAGACTTGCCTGCCCATCATGTCGTAGATGGTTATATTGACCTTGGCATCTTCTAGCAAGGTGTATCGAAGTGTTGTTATTGGATTAAATGGGTTGGGGTAGGCTGGGTATAAATAAAAACCATCATAAATAATACTTGGTTCTTTGGAATCAATATGGACTGTAATTGTATCAAAAGTTGCCTCTGAAAAGTAAATCTGAAAATCACCACTCCTTCCATCTGACCAGAAACAAAAAAGACTGCTATCAGCCCATAAGAGTATTGGATCTTTCTGGGTCACCATACCGTATGTTGAATCCTGGTTCACCCTCTGAATATTCTGTAGTTCGTTCTCTCCTATTTCCAAAGCTCCATAATAAATATCAGCATTCCCTGCTATGTTCTCTATCCAGGTTGTATGAATAAAATTCTCATGCAGAATGGAAAAAGAATGGTTTTGCTGATTTCCATTATCATTGAGTACTGTCTCATTAGAAAAATCAATGTCACTTAATGAAGAATAATTCACATAACTACTGTGTGTCTCATAAACAAAATAACTGACAGATACCACACTGTCGTTTAAGCTGATTGTTGGACCAGATGTGGGACAAAAATTAATGTAATCTTCATAATTAGATATCATTATTGGCTCTGAGAACGTTGAATCTCCTGCTTCCATTTTTACTAAATAATGGTCTCGATTCGATGATATGTTATTCCTGTACGCTACATATACACCACCCATATTGGATAATGCCAGGTCAGGCTGGCAACAATCACATGGTTCTTGCCCGTCACCCACCACACCTAGAGAGTTACTTTCGACAAAATCTAAAGAATCTTGAGTACTTACAGCGTAAAACACTCCATTAAAATGCCAGTTTTGATTAAAATTATAATAAATCAGATGTATGTCACCATTCGAGTCTATTTCTACATCTGGGTAAACATTTCTATGAGTTTGGTGACTTATTTCAACCTCTTCATTCCATGTTTCACCATTATTAACGGAACAGCTCATAAAAACGGATTGATAGTCTGTTTCATTATGCATCATAAAAGTCACATAAAGCTTTTCCTCGTAGGCTCGAATTCTTGGTCCAGACTGCATATATGCAATTATATTATTATTTGAATAATTAACTTGCTGAGGTTGAGTAAAGTTTTGTGCTCCATCAGATGACTTGCAATACATGATTGATTTTTGATTTCCATGCTGTTCCAGCCATACAATATGAATTGAACCATCATCACCCACAACTGCATCGGGGAATTGTTGATGCACATTCTCATTTGGAAAAGGGGATTGTTCCTGACTCCAGGTCAATTCTAAGTCGTTTTGACAATAGGCAAAAGCTGCCAATAGAAAATGATGAAATATAATTAATCTAGGCATATGCTATATACAATCTACCCATCAACCCACAAACAAAAAACCCCACGAATGTGGGGCTTGATGTTGTGAAAAGGGTAGAATTATTTCAATAGCACTATCTTCCTGGTCTGAACAAACTCTCCTGCCTCTATCGTATACATGTATAGTCCTGCTGATACTGGTTGACCTTGATTATTGGTGGCGTTCCATTGGACTGATCTAGAGCCTGAACTTTCATTTCGATTAACAAGGTTTCTTATAACATTGCCGAGCATATCATAAACAGTTATTTCAACAAATAAGTTTCTAGGTAAGTCATAGCGTAGATTAGTAACTGGGTTGAATGGATTTGGATAAGCATTATATAGGTTGTAGTTAATCGGAACTGTTTCATCAATGATGGACACTTGTTCGCAGTTAGTGGTATCTTGTTCTCCCATATGATCTTCAATGCAAGATGGATATGGTGGACATAATAGATTACCGGTAAGATCAAATGATAAATTATCCTCATAATTTATTTCTAGATCACATATAGTTTCAGGTATATAGCCAGAAACATAATTATACTCTAACCTTAATTCTTCTATTTCAGCTAGATCATTAATGGTTTCTGGAATTGGGCCTGATAATTGGCAATAGATATAAGCACCGCACATAATACTTTTTAATCGTCCATTTTCCCATGTCTGAAGCCCTAATTCTAAAGGTTCTACGATACTATCACCATCAGCGAAATAATATTCCTGTCCATCAATTATTTTCCAGAACCATGAATCCGGGTCATCCATATAGGGATTTGGAGATCCACAATTAGGTTCCCAATCTTCACAATCTAGATCAATACCACTTTCATAACTATTATCTATCATATTTTGAAGAACACTTAGATCATTATCATTAAAACAATGTCCATTGATACCAGTATATCCTTCATCACATTGCCCCCAAGCCAATCCAACCAGCATTAGTAATGGTAAAATTTGCTTAATCATTTCTAAATCTACCCATCATCATCTATACAAACAAAAAACCCCACGAATGTGGGGCTTGATCTATATTCAAATATTTTTGAGCCATAATTCATAGTCAACCGAGTCCATCTTATTCATTACTC
>CAZBBE010000131.1:0-3936 GCA_964489755.1 uncultured bacterium
TCGTGAAGGGGGTCATACAGTAGGTGCAGGCGTTGTAACCAGTATAAGTGAATAAATCTTAATGGCAAACCAAACTATACGAATTAATTTAAAATCTTATGATCATATTCTTTTGGATAAATCAACAGAAAAGATTGTAAGAACAGCTAAATCTACTGGAGCAGTAATTTCTGGTCCGATACCCCTGCCAACTAGGAGAACTATATATACAATATTGCGCTCACCACATGTGGATAAAAAATCTCGTGAGCAATTTCAAACAAAAATTCATAAACGGTTAGTTGATATATTAAACAGTACACCTAAGACGGTTGAATCCTTGATGAAATTAGATTTGCCCGCTGGTGTTGATATTGAAATAAAAGTGTAATTATGCGTGGATTGATAGGAAAAAAAATCGGAATGACCCAGGTTTTTAATGAAAAGGGACATTTAGTTCCTGTTTCTGTTGCAGAGATTGGTCCTTGCAGAGTTACTCAGATAAAATCCGCTGAAAAGAATGGGTATGAAGCAGTTCAATTGGGATTTTCCCAGCGAAAAAAGAAACGTACCACAAAACCCATGAATGGACATTTTAAAAAAGCGGGTCTTTATCCACAATTATGGCTCCAGGAATTTGAAAAAGTGGAAGGCTATAATTATAAAAATGGACAGGAATTTACTGTAGCTATGTTCAATGCAGGTGACTTGGTGAATGTTTCTGGTACGTCAAAGGGGCGGGGATATGCCGGTGTGATAAAACGTCATAATTTTCATAGACAACCGGAAACTCATGGTCAAACAGAATATCTTCGTCATCCTGGATCCATTGGACAGGCATCAGACCCTTCTAGGGTATTTAAAGGAATGAAAATGGCAGGGCGTTATGGAGGAAAAAAATCTACAGTAAAGAACCTTGAAGTGATTAAAGTGGACAAAGAAAACAATTTACTATATTTAAAAGGTGCTATTCCTGGAGCAAATAATAATAGAATTTCGGTGACTAAATAATGGATTTAAATACAATAAAACCGGATGGTACCAATGGAACAGCCATAAAAGTTGATAACAGAGTATTTAAAATAAAACCAAATGAAGCCGTTGTTCATCAGGCGGTGATTCAGGAAATGCACAACCAAAGACAAGGAACCCATTCATCTAAGTCTAGGGGAATGGTCAGAGGAGGAGGGAGAAAACCTTGGAGGCAAAAGGGGAGAGGTGTAGCACGTGCAGGGACGATCCGATCTCCCTTATGGAAAGGCGGCGGAACGGTTTTTGGTCCTGAACCCCATCCCTATAAAAAGCGAATGCCAAAAAAGATGAAGCAACTTGCAAGAAAAAGTGTGTTAAGCTATAAGGCAGGTAAAGGAGAAATATTTATTGTTGATGATTTAACTCAACCTGAGCCAAAAACATCTGCATTTCATAATTTTTTAGTGTCCCTGAATATTCAGGATAAGAAAGTATTAGTGCTTCCAGAAAATATGGAAAAAAATATAAGACTCTCGGTACGTAATCTCCCAAATGTAAATATCACAAAGGCAGATTCAGCAAGCACGTATGAATTGATAAGCCACGAGGTTCTTCTTTTTGATAAACCCGGTCTATTATTGGTGAACAAAAAATTAGCAAGCTGATATGGATTATCATAATATTATTATTAAACCCTTATTTACTGAGAAAATGAGTATTCTTCAGGAAACCCAGAGAAAATATGCATTTCAAGTCAGTCAATTTGCCAATAAGATTGAAATCAAGAAAGCTATTCAGAAAAAATTTGATGTGGAAGTAGAAAAAGTTGCAACGATGAATCGTAAGGGAAAAATTCGACAGATGACGGTTCGTAGCGGTGGAAGAGTCATTAGAACATCAGGACGAAAGTCATCATGGAAACGGGCTGTTGTTACATTGAGAGAGGGATTCATTATTGACCTAATGGGGGGGGAGGTGAGCAGTTAATTATGGGAGTTAGAACATTGAAATCGGTAACTCCGGGAAACCGATTTGCTTCAAGACCTGATTTTGCAGATTTGACCGAATCAAAACCGGAAAAAAGTTTAACCGCTGCTCTCAGGAAAACTGGTGGTAGAAATAATCATGGAAGGATTACCTGCAGACATCGAGGCGGTGGGCACCGTAGAAGATATCGTATCATTGACTTTAAACGGGATAAGTATGATGTTCCGGGAAGAGTTGATACGATTGAATATGACCCTAATCGTTCTGCATACATTTCATTGATAGTATATGCTGACGGAGAAAAGCGATACATTTTAGCACCTTATGGCCTTCGAATAGGAGATCAGATATTAGCCGGGAAGAATGCACCCCTTAAGTTGGGAAATTCATTACCATTGGAATCAATACCAGCAGGTATGATGGTTCACAATGTTGAATTAATTCCTGGAAAGGGCGGGCAAATGGTTCGCAGTGCGGGTTCTGTTGCTCAAATTATGGCACATGAAGGGGAATTAACAGTACTCAAACTGCCTTCAGGTGAAATCAGATTAGTGTCAAAAAATTGTTACGCTACCGTGGGTCAGGTTGGTAACAGAACTCATGAACGGGTATCTTCAGGAAAGGCCGGTAGATCTAGGTGGTTAGGTCGCAGACCTACTACTCGTGGAGTTGCAATGAATCCTGTGGATCATCCTATGGGTGGAGGAGAGGGGAAATCTTCCGGGGGGAGACATCCTTGTACTCCATGGGGTAAGCCAACAAAAGGTTATAAAACACGAAAACGAAATAAGCAGTCCAATGCAATGATTGTGAAACGGAGAAAATAACTTGGCACGATCCTTAAAAAAGGGCCCTTTTATTGATCCGAAGCTTTTGAAAAAAATAAAAGTTATGAATGAGGGTGGAAAAAAGAAAGTGATCAAAACATGGTCAAGGCAATCCATGATTTCTCCGGATTTTGTAGGGCATACATTAGCAGTACATAATGGAAATAGATTTATCCCTGTGTTTATTCATGAGAATATGGTTGGACATAAATTAGGAGAATTTGCTCCAACACGTACGTTTAGGCTACATTCTGGAGATAGGAAGAGATAATGGACGCTTACGCAGTGACAAAATACATAAAGCAATCTTCCAAGAAAGTAAGGAAGACCTTGGAATTAGTGAAAGGGCAAAAAGTTGAACCTGCTTTAAATATCTTACACTTTTCCAAGGAAAAAGCGGCATATGTTATAGAAAAAACACTTCGATCTGCATTATCAAATCTGATGCAAGGTGAAGAGGAACAGAATATATCCATTGGTAAAATTAGTATTAAAGAAGCATTCGTGAATGGAGGCCCAGCTCAACGAAGATTCAGAGCAAGGGCGCAGGGACGTGCATCAAGAATTCGAAAACCAACCAGTCATTTAACAATTGTAATAACCGATGGAAAAGATTAGGAGAAAATAATAGTGGGACAAAAAACAAACCCAATTGGTTTTCGATTATCTTTAAGAAGAAATTGGCGTTCAAACTGGTTTGAAAAGGGCTCCTATAGTCAAAATTTAACGGAAGATATTCAAATTCGTAAATATATTTTAACTCGGTTAAATAATGCAGGGATTGCGAAAGTTGAAATCAGTCGTACATCTAAGGTAGTGATGGTGACGATTTTCACCGCACGCCCAGGTATTGTAATTGGTAGGGGCGGTGAAGAGGTAAATCATTTAAAAAAAGAATTGAATCAGCTGACTCCTAAAGATATCCAAGTCAATATTTCGGAAGTAAAAAGGCCTGAATTAAATGCATCTCTTGTAGGCTCTAATATTGCTCATCAACTAAAAAAGAAAATATCGTATCGCCGAGTTGTGAACAAGGTTCTTCAGTCGACGATGAGAATGGGTGCAAAAGGGATTCGTATCAATGTCGCCGGAAGACTGGGTGGAGCAGAAATTGCTAGAAGCGAAAAATTTATGAATGGCAGTGTTCCCCTGCATACTCTGAGAGCCGATA
>CAZBBE010000132.1:0-3919 GCA_964489755.1 uncultured bacterium
AAATTAAATAATTTGTTTTTAAATTCTCCACTTTTACAGGGGAGAATAAAAGTGGGTCAATAATATTTCAGGGTCTAATGATTTCCTTATAAAAGTTTTTTTTGAAAATTGCAGAACAGGTCAATAGACCAGAAAATAAAGCACCAGTTAGTCCGACAGTCGTGATATCCTGACCGGTGAGAAATAATCCTTTTATTGGTGTTTGCGGTCGTAGCCATCTCTGGCGAAAACGGGAGGGGGTGTGTTCCAATCCGTACAGTTCCCCATTATCATAATTCATCATGGTTTTTGTGGATAGGGGGGTGGAGAGTTCATAGTAATCAATTTTGTTTTTTAATTTAGGGAGTGTTTGAAAAATTTGGTCAAACATTCTCTGGCAAACTTCCTCCTTCAAAGACTCATAATCTGCTCCTCGGTTTTTCCAGGGTTGCTCTTTCCACTTTTCAAACCATGAAAATGGTGCAAGTGTTATGGCTTCCATTGTTGTTCTGTTCGGAAAAGATTTCAATTTTTCCGGGTCCTTGGTTGAGGGAAATGACAGATATAGGACAGGAAAGGATTGGTTTTGGTCTTCTAAATAATCCTTTACATTTTCATCATGGTCATATGATGGATAAATCCAAAAATTTGTAGTGGACAATCCCAATTCTTCTGGTGACCCTTTCATCCCGATGTAAAGGCATAAATAACCATGTGTTTTTGTCACCCTGTATAGGTTATTTTTTAACTGTACAGTATGACCCGAGTTCAACATTTTCCCGTAGGTATTCATCACACCCGCACTGCTGATGACAAGGGGTGAATAGATTTCATCTCCAGATTCAAGTCGTACCCCCACAGCTTTGTTTTTTTGAATGATTATCTCTTTAACAGCGGAACTAACACAGACATCACCATCTGATTTTCGGATTACAGGAAGAATTGATTCTGCAATTTTTCCGGAGCCACCGATGGGATAATTCCCGCCATCTAAATAATGTTTGGCGACCCCGGCATGCATGACAAAACTGCTTTGTTTTGGAGGCAATCCGTAATCGCCCCATTGACCGGTCAATAGACCTAATAATTTTTTATTGCTGGAAAGATTTGTGATAACGTCATACGTAGTCTGGTCAGATAATCCATAATAGGGTCTTGTTTGAAACGGAGACAGAATTGCGGATAAGAAAGAAGGAAGAACCTTGTTTTTATAATAAGGAATACTCTTTCTGGTTACCTCGTCCAACAGGGACATGTAGCGGTAAACAGCATGGTCTTCCTTGGGAAACCAATTGACAAGATTTTCAATGAACTGTTCTTTAGGTGAAACAAAATCATATTGCCTGTCAGGAAAAACAATTGTGTCATAATTGTCATCCATTTTATGCCATTCCAGCCGTCCCTCGGAAATATGGTCAAAAAGTTTTCTGGAAGCTTTGTTCTTATCATGAACATCACCGATATAATGAATTCCTACATCCCATTCATATTCATTTCGTTTGAATGTGTGGGTGTAGCCTCCCGGTTTAAAATGTTTTTCCAGAAGAAGAACTTTTTCTCCTTTTTGAGAAAGCAAAGCGCCACAACACAATCCACTCATTCCGGACCCGATAATAATTGCATCAAAAGATTCTCCAAATTCAGTTGATGAATATTTTTTGTATTTCACTTTGTTTAATTAACGAAATTTTAATTTCTTTGGATAATCAATTGATAAATTTACCTTTGAATTGTTATGGAAAAGGGAGGTCATCCATAAATAAATCACAATGTGAGGATGTGTTATTTTTTTAAATTGCCACCCCGCATTTAACAAATAACAGTGGAAATCCAAGTCAAATATAAAGGCACTTTCAGTAGGGAAATGTTTTTGTCCATTCCATGGGAAGAGTGCGTGGGAGACTATGAAAAATCCTTTAAGAAACTCAGAAGAAAAATAAAACTGCCGGGGTTTCGTCCGGGAAAAGTACCCAAACAGGTATTGGTAAACCAGTATCAACCACTGATTGAAGCAGAATTTCTGGAACATAACATTCAATCCTATTATCAGAGAGCTTTAAAAAATGAAGAGTTCGAACCGATAAACAAAGCGGAGGTTTCTGAGGTAGAGTTCAAATACGGACAAACATTTACCTTTAAAGTATCCTTTGATGTAGAACCTGAGATAACTCTTCCTAAATTGAAAAAAAACAAATTAAATGTTGTGAAACCTGTCTATGAAATAGATGAAGAGGATGTATCTATCACTATTGAAGAATTCCGCCGTTCACATACGAAAGTGGAAACGGTTGAAGACGGCGCAAAAACCGATGATTATATCCTGTGCGACCTACAGGAAACCGATTCCTCAGGGAATCCATTGATAGGACGGAAAATTGAAAAACAATATTTGAGAGTGGGGGATTCTCATTTATCAGACGAAACTAATACTGCGATAAAGGGAATTAAACCTGGAGATAATAGGCCAATTTCCCTGGAGTCTGGTGACAAAAAATCCTATTATATGGTGAACGCAATTAATGTTGAACGGCATAATCTTCCTGAGGTCAATAACGAGTTTGTCTCTCAGGTTGATCCGGAAGTTTCTGATGTGGATGCATGGAAAGAGAAAATTCGAACGGCGATTAATAATCGCTATGAGGCCAGGTCGGAAGAGCAGTTCAGCCAACATGTCATTGATGCATATATCCAGTATGTCAACCCTGAGTATCCTGAGTCTATGGCAGAAGCCTATTTGGACAGGCTGGTTGAAGAGGTAAAACAATCGGGTGATAAGATAAAAGATGGAAAAAAACTTCGGGAAATGTTTCGCCCGTCCGCAATTCGAAATCTAAAATATTATCTTATAAGTAAAGTGCTGGTACAAGACCAAAACATATCTGTTTCGTCCGATGAGATTGACGTAGAGGTAAGGCAGAGATGCGAAGTAAATCCGGACAAGGCGAACGAAATTTCAAAGTATTATCGAAAACCCAGTAACAAAGAACGGTTATCGGATGAATTAATTAATAGAAAGATAACCGAATTTCTCAAACAATTTACGAAGGTAAGGATTGAAACGATTAAAACAGAAGACCTCCGTAAAAAAGAATTGGAGCATGCCCATGAGCACTAAAGAAATATCTCAATTAGTTCCCATTGTTGTCGAGCAGGCCGGGAGGACCGAAAGAGCCTATGATATTTATTCCCGGCTTCTCAAGGAACGAATCGTATTTTTAGGAAGTGTGATTGATGATAATGTGGCGTCCCTAATCATTGCTCAATTGCTCTTTCTGGAAGCGGAAGATCAGGAGAAGGACATTTTTCTTTATATTAATTCTCCCGGGGGTTTCGTTACAGCAGGGCTGGGTATTTATGACACAATTCATTATATTAAACCTGACGTGGCGACCATTTGTATGGGACAGGCTTCCAGTATGGGGGCTCTATTATTGGCAGGAGGCGCACCGGGGAAACGGTCTGCCCTGCCTCATTCCCGAATTATGATTCATCAGCCTTTAGGAGGCGCAGAGGGACAGGCAAGCGATATTAAAATTCAGGCGGATGAAATTGTGAGACTTCGAAATTCCATTAACAAAATATTGAGTAAATCAACGAGACAGACCATTAAACGGATTGAAAAAGATACAGACCGAAATAATTTTATGAGCCCGGAAGCAGCAAAAAAATATGGAATTATTGACAAAATTCTATCGTACAGATAAGAGTTTTTCAGGTAGAATAAAATGGCAATTATCAAATCCTTTTTTTATACTGATTTTCAATTAAATTTGCCACTCACAATCGTGTTCCTATTTATAGTTTTTAGTTAATTATCTATTTAAACGTGATAAAAGACCGAATTTTTATTCTTCCTGCAATTCTACTTTTTGGCTTTATGTTTACAAGCTGCGAGAAAGAAGAAGATGAAGAAATTGAAACATTTGAACTTGTAAATACT
>CAZBBE010000133.1:0-3881 GCA_964489755.1 uncultured bacterium
TCGTGGCTAATAATACTGCCCCGGGCCAGGCTGAATCAGAAACTGCTTCCTTCAATAATGATTGTACATCATAATTATTCGCTTTTATTTCATAGGGCATCACATGCTTGACTAATTTCCCTGCAGTTGCTTGTTTTCTTGGAATTTTGACCATTTTCTGCTCCAATTGAATGCCAAAACCCCTGTCGGCGATTTCTGGGATGGAGATGGGAAGTATTCCTGTAAAATCGCTTTTCCCCAGCAATGATGCCGCTAATGCATTTTGCATTAGATCATTTCCTTTCCATGCACAGATATATGCAGGTGTTTCTGGAAGTCCCTGTATTAAATATGGATTCCCAAAACTGATAAGAATAATCCTGTTCGATTTTTGATTTAAGGCATGTATAAAATTCATCTGGTGATCAGGGAGATAAATTCTGTTTTTCCATGCAGAAGGACTCGCAAAAGAATTCAGAATAATTGGTACATTATACGGTATGGTTTTCAGAATCGATTCAAAATACATTGTACTGTCTGATTCATCGATTTGCAGTGACCGGATCCGTAGACCGCTTCGTTTTAATTTTTTTGTCGTGGTTGATTCTTCATGATTATTGGGATGATCGTAAATATCAATCACAATGATTTCTTCATTCTCCGAAACAGTTAATGGAATAAAAGAATTATCATTTTTTACCAACGTGATTGATTTGGTAGCGATTTCATTTGCACTTACTCTGAATTCCTTATTGCCAAGAATTTTCCTCGTCTCGTTCATAAAAATATAGCGCTGTTGATGTAGGCCTGCTTTTTCTTTTATTTTTAGCATTTTTAAAGCAGCATCATTAATTCGCTCTTCTGAAATGATGCCCCTCTTTACAGCATCTTCTACATTATCGATTGACTTTTTTACGTTATAATTTTGAAGTATAAAATCACAACCGGCATTGATAGCATGAATCAGAGCGTAAGAATCAGAATAATTCCTGGTAACACCGCCCATGCCCATGGCATCCGTCACAACAACACCCTTAAACCCCATTTTCTTTCGCAAGATATCGGTCACCCAAAACGAGGAGAGGGTTGCCGGTAAATTGGCATTGGGCTGAAAATCCGGAGCATGGACATGAGCCACCATCACCGCATCAACTCCAGCATCAATAACGGTTTGAAACGGTTTTAATTCCAGTGACCATAGTCGGGATGAATCACTAGGTATGGTAGCCAGACTTGTGTGGGAATCTGTTTCCGTATCGCCATGCCCAGGGAAATGTTTAGCCGTAGCCAACATACCATGATCCTGTAGCCCTTTCATAAACTGCACTGCATATTCGCCCACGACGTTCGGATCTTCACCAAATGATCGGGTATTTATGATTGGATTATTCGGGTTATTATTTACATCTGTTACCGGAGAAAAATTCCAGTGAATCCCTAATGCCCTTCCTTCTATTGCTGATATTTTTCCTGCTTCATAGGCATAATGTGGATTATTCGTTGCCGCGATGGCCATAAAGGGAGGCAAGTCTGTACCTGAAGGGAATCGCCTTTGGATTCCATATTCAATATCCGCGTCCACGATCACTGGCACTTTGGAAAACTGCTGAATTTGGTTGAGCAATGTCAGAGAAGTCCCAGCATCTCCAAACCAAATATGGATACCTCCAATGCCGTCTGTTTCTAATAATAATTTTATTTCCTTCCATTTTGGACTTTCTTCATTCAGAAAGTGCATGTTCATGTGATAGACCATCATCTGAGCAATCTTTTCCCGCAGAGAAAGCTCTTTAATAGTATGTTCTGCCCAAGATTGTTGGTATGAAAGGTGACTGGGACCAGCACAACCGGAAAAAATGGTTACCAGTAAAATAATCAGAGGGATAAAAATGTATTTATACATAATAAAGCTGTATAAAGTTTAACAAGGATTAATTACCACACTAAATTGGATTAATTATTTTTTTCAAATTTATTCAATTGATTTCCGGGAATATTGAGCTGATTGAAACTCTGGATATTTTATCTGAAATTTTACCTTTTGTGAAGATGACATTTATGCCTTTACTATTTATATAAAAAATACTGGATCATCTATAAAGATTGAATTTATCCTTTAATGCATGAACTCGGTTAATCGATTCATGGATGCGATTTTCTGAAATTTTGTCTGTTTTAACAAGATTACAAAGAGCTAAGACCGATTTTGGAATATAATTTTTATCATAACTTAAATTGTTACCTAAGCAAAAAAGATCTATACCTGCATTTAACATAAGTTCAAAAGTCTGTTCAAGATTATAATTATCAGAAATTGCCTTCATGCTGGGATCATCACACGTCACGACACCTGTAAAGCCAAGGTCTTTCCTTAAAACATTGTTGATAATATTTTTTGACAGGGAAGCTGGAAATTCATGATCCATTTTGTTATTGAATACATGAGCTACCATAATCATATCCAAATCACCTGATTGAATCAATTCACTGTACGGCAGTAGATCAGCAACGTTCCACGTTTCTGAAATATCCGTAACCCCTTCATGAGTATCTCCAGAAGCAGAGCCTTGACCAGGAAAATGCTTCCCGCAAGAAATAATATTGTTTTTCTTCATTGCATTAATAAATATCTCAGCATGCTTGATCACCTTTTTTGGTTCCGAAGACGAGGCACGGTTTGATTTCCCAATGATGGTTTCGGTTCCATAATCCAGGTCAAGAACTGGAGCAAGATTTAGATTAATCCCGCATATTTTTAGAGAATCTGAGACGCTATTTGCAAATTGTTCCGTCATAAGTATATTATCCAAAAGACCAATATGATTCCATGAAGGAAGTTCAGGAAATCCATAATCTGGTTTTAAACGGGCCACTAATCCGCCTTCTTGATCAATTGCAACAAGAAGTCCATCATCAGAATAGGATTGAAGTTGCTGCGTTAATTCCCAGATTTGGTCTTGGGATTTGATATTTCGTGTTCCACGACCACCAATCTCAAGATCCTCATCGTAAAGGATAATGCCACTTAGGTTAAAATCATGGATATGTCGTGCAATATCTGAATGATAATTTGCCTCGGTTCCACGAAACCCGGCGATGATAAGTTGTCCAACCAAATGGTTTAGGGAATGTGACATCCCGTGAAAGTAAATTGAATAAATCAAATACCGAATAAAAAGATTTAATTTGAACTTGTATAAATTTTTTTGAAGTATTTTGATCTTTCAATCAGGTATTAACGTATCCCTGATGAAGAAACAACTTTACAACATTTTCCTGCTTGTCTTTTTTTAACGCTATACCAGGATCTCCAAGTAGGTAAAGGTGTTTAGCGATACAAGAGAAAATATTCCGGGCAAAATTTGCATCTTTAATAAGGTGGAGTTTTACTTAACTGTTGTGGTAAATGATAATGAATTATATTAAGAAAGGCAGAATATATCAAACTTGAGTCGGATAAAATATATTAACTAAAAAATACAAAATGGATGTAGTTGTGTTATTTCAGGAATATAATCTTTCGGGTAGAACTAAAATTCCCGGATGTCATTGTGTACACATAGATACCTCCAGGGACAAGTTCTCCCACATCATTTTTTCCATTCCATAATATGGATTTTCTTCCTACTGTCTGGCGATTGTTTATTAATGTTTTAATCTTGGACCCTTTTATATCATAAAGAATTATAGTAACTGTATTTTCTTCAGGTAAAACATACTGGATCTTTGTATTTGAGTTGAAAGGGTTGGGATAATTCTGGTCCAAGGAAAAACCAATTGGATGGGTTCCATTTTTTCCATCTATATTCATATAATTCAATTCAATGTAATCACAAACACCCCGAATAATGGCATTTGCTGTGGAATCATACAGGCCCGCTTCTGCACAATTCATATCTTCA
>CAZBBE010000134.1:0-3860 GCA_964489755.1 uncultured bacterium
AAATTAATTTACAATCTTCAAGGGAGTTTTACATTATTTTAGTGAAAATGGAATTCGGTTTAATATTAAACGTGATATTCTAACATGTTTCAGGAAACGGGAATTCTCTTTACCCTGTTACTCAGGCCGGTAAAAATGACATAAGGCGTTGATAAAATATCCTTACTGATTTCTTCGATGGAAATTTGAATTCCGTGATCTTCTCCCCAAAATAACACCTCTTCTCCAATAGTTATATCATCATTTCCAAAATCCACAGTCAATTGGTCCATGCAAATTCGCCCGGCAAGGGGATATCGTTTTCCCCTGTACCCAACTGTTCCTTTTTCAAACCAGGGTCTCGGGACCCCGTCCGCAAACCCCGATTGAACCACACCGATTTGCGTATCTTTTTTAGAGGTCCAAATCCCTCCATAGCTCACAGAAACCCCAGCATCAACTTTCCTTAGTTCAACTACCGTGCCCCTATAATCCATTACAGGTTTTACGGGAATGGAATGAGGAGCTTCGTCTGATGGATACACTCCGTAAAGAAGTAATCCTACCCTCAACATATTGAATTTAGATCCGGGAAGAGTTAAAAGTGCGCCGCTGTTGGAACAATGCGTGTATCGAAAGCGGACCCCTTTTTGTTCTGCTTTGTAAAGGATGGTTTGAAATCGTTTTAATTGAGTATGAGCATATCTTAAATCTCCTTCATCTGCTGTAGCAAAATGAGAATAAATCCCTTCACAATTCAATGGCTTAAAATTTACAATTTTATCCAACACAGCATCAGTGTCCTTGAAATCGAAACCCAGACGGGTCATACCCGTATCTATTTTCAGGTGAACTTTTGGAAGAATTCGGTTGTTGCTGTAATATTCCTCCAACAATCTAAAATCATCCCAACTGGACAAATTGAGAGAAAAATTATATTCAACGGCAGCCCCTAACGCTTCCTTATTTAATTTGCACAGAATAAAAATATTTTGATCTAACCCTGCATCTCTTAATTCTATTCCCTCTTCATGAGTGAAGACCCCAAACCATTTACATCCGGCTTTTTCTAGCGTTTTGCTGACTAAAACTCCACCATGACCATATGCATTGGTTTTTACGATACACATTATAGAACAATTTTCTGCATTGTTTTGTATCACGGAAAAATTATGATTCAACCGATCTAAATGGATATAGGCCTTTGGACCGGTCTGTGCCAAACCATCCATATTAATTCTGGTCACATCTATACTGTTCAAATAGGTATTTTTTTAAGGATTTAAAATCATCAAAAACAGATTCTGAACATGCCTCGATCCAACTGCTCAATTCAATTCTCCCTAATTTATTTATAAGGAAAACTGGTTTATGATACCAGTACCCAAATGTCACCTCTGCATGAGTGCCACCGCCCTTTATTACGTGTTTATCCCACAAACAAATTAGATAATCCGTTTTTGAAATTATTGCATCAATATCTGAATGGATGATTCTTCGAATGAAGGATTTGTATTTTTCAGGTTGGGAGCTTTTCAACAATCTGTACTCTACAGCATTTTCTTTTATTGCAGTGCCCCGAGACATAAGAACAGGGTCAATTACCCGGTGATTTAGATTATATTTCAACCATTCAGTTATCTCACACCTCCATTCCTTTCCTTCACGGGGAGCATTTTCAATAGCACCTGATAAATAAGCAATCATCTTTGAATTTTACGTCGAAGTAATTCACCATTTAAAATTAATAATATTAACATGAACAACCCGGGAATCAACAACAATGTCCACTTTTTTACATCAGCCAATAATATAAATAATACAAAATGAAATATCATGGTGGTTGGAATGAACTGCCAATAATCTGTTATGCCAGATGTGTTTAAATTAAATATATCTATACCAGGAGCCGTAATGCAAACCAGTAAAATACAGATGGATAGAAAATTATATATAAAATGATCTTTAGTTAACAGGGAAATTGTTGTAAATAAAGTACCCAAAATGAGCAGAAATATTATTAGGGAAGGAACCACATACATAACAACTGTGAAAGAAATCTCAATTTCCGTCATCAAACATAAAATTACACCACTAAGAACACTCAGGATGAAAGATTCAATCACGACCGCACTGACTAAAAAGAAAATAATCTTATGAGGTGAAACAGGAGACAAAATCAGTTGAAATATTTTCTGATTGTTAAAACGATATTCCTGAACATCACTATTTATATTAATGTAAAGTGTAATGGCTCCTATTAAAAATATAAGATATATGAGCCATTCCGGTGAATTTAATGGGTGGAATTGGTTGGATTTAAAAAATGATTGTGTATAAAAAAATAGATACACAAAAGCCGGTAATCCGAACACGATTCCCATCATCATGAAATGTCGTGATTTCATGATCCAAACCCGGCGTTTTATAAATGAAATGATCAATCCAATCCCTTTTGAATTAATTGTGAATCCAGAAGATCATCCAGACCCAATTTTTTGATCTCAAGGTCTTTTACAAGCTGAAGATTTATTTTCTCAAGAACCTGAAAAAAGACGGACTTGGAGCGACCATAAAATAAAATCACATTCCCATGTTTATTTGGTGTAACAACAGTTGGAATTTTCTCGACCTGATTAAATAATTCATCCGTCACGTTTTCCAATTCCAGTCGGAATTGGTGATACTCAACAGTAGATTCAAGCAATTTATCCAAATGCCCATCTAACACAATTTTGCCATTGTGTAACACCAGAATACGGTCATGATTTTGTTCGACCTCTTTAAGATTTTGACTGGTATACACGATGGTTTTTTCAGGTTGAAGACGTTTTAATATTGTCCAAATTTGTCGTGCTGACCCTGGGTCCATAAATGCAGTAGGTTCATCTAAAAATATAACCGAAGAATTCAAAACCAGTACTCTTAAAAACATGGCTTTTTTCTGAATTCCTGTTGAAATATTTCCGGGATAATCCTGGAGGATTTCCGCTATATTTAATTCTTCACTGAAACGTTGCAACCGGTTTTGGATTGTCTCTTTATCCAGTGAATACAATGATGCAATAAAATGTATATTTTCCTCCAGCGTCATTCCTGATTCCAAGTCAGCCTGCATAGGAATAAATCCAATTTCCTTTCGAATTTCTGCTCGTCGTTTGGTTAAGTCCAATCCATCAATATACACAGAACCATAATTTGGGATTTCGATTCCTGCCATCACATTCATCAAGGTAGATTTTCCGGCATCATTGGGACCAATTATAGCAGTCATTGAACCTTTTTCAATACCGAATGTTAGGTCTGCTAAAACCGTTTTTTCACCGGCCAATTTACCCACTTTTTTTAGGGCAACACTTGCTTCCATCTATTTCATCATTCTAATGAGCTTCATACCAAGATTCCCCCCATCCGCAATCCACAACCAGTGGTACGGATAATGGCAAAGCATTTTCCATTTTACTTACAATCATTTTATTCAATTCATCCAATTCATCATTTGGAAATTCAAATACCAGTTCATCATGAATTTGCAGAATCATCATGGACTCCAACTTTTCAGATTTTAATGCAGCTTGAATTTCAATCATTGCTAATTTGATCATTTCTGCAGCGGTTCCCTGGATTGGCATATTAATTGCCATTCGTACTGCAGCTTCTCTGCGGATCCTGTTTTCAGAATCAATTTCCCACACAGGACGGCGACGACCCAGAATTGTGGATACATATTTATGTTTTTTCGCATAATCAATTGTTTCATCAATGTAATTTTTTATCCCCGAATATTGAGTGAAATATGCTTGGATTATTTTTTCTGCTTCATATCTTGGGATACCCAATTCCTGACTTATCCTGAACGGACCTGCTCCATACATAATCCC
>CAZBBE010000135.1:0-3816 GCA_964489755.1 uncultured bacterium
TTCCCCACTGCGGTTACAACGACCATTCCCAATTCTATTGCAATATTGACTGCCTGTGTGATGCGTGCAGTGCTCCCATCTAAATCATTCTGTGAATACCAATCTATATATCCGATGGAGGATGACAAAATATCAGCACCTAATGACTCCCCCCACTCTAATCCTACAATATAATTATCTTCTTCGATTGGTTCCTCCAGAGAGATATCTTCTGTTTTCCCGAGCAGAAACTCTGCACCATAAGCTGAACCGATCAATGTTTCCGGTTTAAACCCTGCAAGTACAGATAACACCTGTGTCCCATGGTTGTGCTGGTTTGAAGGATCTTTCCCTGCTTCATTAGAAACAACACTATCTTGGTCCACAAAATCATAAGCAGCAACTACATTTAGTGAATCGAATACCTCATGATCGAGAAAAAATCCAGAATCCAAAACCAATACCCGTACATTTTCTCCGGAGTACCCTGATTCATGTAATTGAATAACATTAATTTGATTCAACTGATTATAAGAATTCCCGTAAAAGCTGGAATCGGATTGTATTTTATTTAACTGAGGGTTGACCTTTATTTCTCTTCTTTTTCCACTTAATACCGGTTCAATTTTTTTTACAAATGAATATTTTGAAACCAACTCAATTTGTTGAAATGTGCCGTCAACTGAAACAGCATTCAGCCATCTTGATATGGTTCTGATTTTGACACCATTTTCTTTAACAGATTCAATATATGACATACTCACTGGAATATCATATTCATCTACTAAATTATTCAAACTTTTAACTTTTTTTCTCCTTTGAATTGTTCGATGGTTCATTGATTCCATTAACAAGGAAAAATAAAATTCTTTATTGCGAATGTTTCCGTCATTTTTATCTTTAAAATAAACCCACACATGATAATTATTTTCCCCATGCTTCCCAGGTTCCAAATCTTCAAAATTGATGGTCACTCCCATCAATAATTGAATCCAAAGGGAAAACACAACAGCTATAACAAACCATTTTCTATTTAGTGGTTGTTTTTTAAACTTTAAATAGATCAATCTATTGTTATTCGGAATCATAATTTTTTATAATCAGGAGTATGCAGTCTGATTATAATCCTTTTAATTTACGGGGACGAATTAATTAATCATGTATATTTTTACAGATTCTACAAATCGTGTTGATCTATTATTTTTCGGTACCCATCAATGGGAAAAACTAAATACTGAGAAATTAATTAACCATGAATATGAACAACTTGTTTCAAAACTGATAAAAAATCCTTCCTTCACTGAAATGGAAACTGAATTGGGTTGGCACAGTCTGATACATACTCAATTTTCAACAAAATCCCAATTTGATATCCTGACCGGAATAGCAAAAAGTGGTCCTGAACTTCCTGACGGAATTCTATGCCATGCAGACAGCGGTAACAAATTTCATGGACAGAAACACAGATCTTGGGAAACTTCATCAGGGAATATCCATCTATCCGTTCTTCTTACTCCCCATATCACAACCGAACGAATGAACAGCAAGTTTTTAACCATGGCAGTTATTTCGGTTATAGAAACAATTGATTCCTTTCCGGGATTAAGAGAAAAATCCAAGATAAAATGGCCGAATGATATTTATATTAATAATTCAAAGGTCGGGGGAATTCTTACACAGTGTTTTACATCAGAAAATAGGATAAGAGCAGTCGTTTTGGGAATCGGATTAAATGTTGAGGCTGTTCCGGAGATTTCTGGAGACAAATTCACTCCAAAAGCAGGATGTTTAAAAGACTATTCTGAATCAGTTGTAATCAAATCTGTTTTCCAAAAACTATTAGATTCACTTTACACTCATTACCAATTGGTGAAAAATAATCAAACCAAAAAACTTCATGACCTGTATATTAATAGGTCAATTGTTATAGGGAAAAATTGTGCGATTTATGTAGAAGATAAAACCAATGCGGATTTCACAGGAAAAGTATCCGGATTAGGAAATGATTTGGAATTGATCTTTGAAAATAAATCTCAGTCCATTAGAAATGGAAGATTAGAAATTTTAGGTTTTTAAACCAGTTTCTGACAAATCATCAACCCGTCTCGGACAGGGAGAATTTGATTAAACACCTCCGGGTCACCGTGTGCCATTTTATTCAAAGTGTCAATTGCTTGTGTTTGCTCATCTTTCGGATCCACAACAGATCCACCCCAGAGGGCGTTATCAAATACCATTAACCCTCCTTCTCTCACTATTGATTTTCCAGTTTTATAATAATTGGGATAATTCCGTTTATCTGCATCCACAAAAAGGAGATCAAATTCTTCTTTTAATTCAGTGAGCATTGGAAGTGCTTCACCAATAAGTTGGTTTACTTTAAACCCCCATTCTGCTTCATTAAATGCAACTTCAGCAATGGGCGAAGGAGCAATATCGATTGTTGTGACTGTCCCACTATCCAGTAATACCTCCGCCATTTTCAGTGCGGAATATCCCGTAAAGGTTCCAAGTTCCAACACGGTTTTGGCATTCATCAACTTCAGTAATAATTGTAATACATTCCCTACCATATTCCCGGATAGCATTTGCGGAATTTCCTCTTTATTGTAAGTCAATTCAGTTATTTTCTTGTAAATATCTGGTTCACCTGTAGAATGATCCTCACAATAATCAAGGATTTTTTCTGAAACGATATCAATCATAAATACAACATTCCGTAAATAGCTATCCCGGTTACACTAACATAAAGCCAGGTTGGAAGGGTAATTTTTGCTATTTTTCTATGTTTCTGAATTGAATTATTCCAACCATGGCGCAGAGTAAATAATACTAATGGAATGATAATTGCGGCTAAAACAATATGGCTTATGAGGATGATGTAATATATTATTGTCCAATCTCCAACATAAGACTTTGGACTACTTTTAAACCAATGGTAAATAATATAACTGATCAAAAATGCAGTAGATGTTCCAAAAGCCGAAAGCATAAACCGTTTATGAATCACCTGTTCTTTTTTGCGGATAAAATAATATCCGCATATCAGAAATATTGTAGTAACTGAATTTAATAGAGCGTTGATTTTCGGCAATGAGCTTACATCGATTCCACCTTTGAGGTGTACGGGGCGGGGGCCAAGTATTAAAAAAGCCACTGCACCTACAATAATCAATGAAACAATGTAAATGATCCGAGTCCAAAATGAATTTCCGGCATCAAGGGAAATCATTTCAGGAAAATTCTTTTATTAATTTTTTAATATCCCCCATCAATTTTTTCACATCCTCACTTTCAGTACCCATATAGTAGCCACGGATATTCATATCCGGATCAATTAATGCGAATCTGGTACTATGGAAGACAATTTCCTCAAGGTCTCCCATTTTGAATCCATTAGCGATTAGGTTTTGTATTTTCTCATATACACCTGTTAAAAAATGCCATTTAGTAAAATCAGCATTATATCGTTTACCATATTCGGTTAAAACTTCAGGAGTATCATAATCGGGATTAACGGTTATGGTAACCATACGGATATTTTCATTTTCTAAATAGATTTTGTGAACCGATCTCATTTCTGTACTCATGATTGGACAGGGTCCTGCACACGTGGTGAAAATCAAATCTGCCACCCAAATCTTTCCTTCAATATTTTCTTCCGTAAATGGCTCCCCATAATTATCAATCAATTCAAATGATGGGATTTCTCCTAAAATGGGTAATGGTTCCCGGGAACAAGAAAATAAAACAATCACCAAAAATAAAATTGGAATTTTATAATCCAAAATAGTACACCCTATCTATTATAATTAAAATCAGCAAAGCAGGCAAATA
>CAZBBE010000136.1:0-3815 GCA_964489755.1 uncultured bacterium
ATGCGATGATTCCTGGCTGTCAATGGTAACCGTACATGATGGTACGGTGACCGGTACCATAGCGGTATCCAACCTTGTAAAGATCGATTGTCCTCTACCTCAAGAGGATATGGTATTGGGACCTGTGATCCCTATCACAGATGTACCTGTATCTGTTTCAGTACCAACACCAACTGTTGCTGCTGCGGTGTTACCCCAACCTTCTTCTGTTCTTTTAGATACTTATCTCTCAGGTTTAACATTAAATGTTAACCTTTTCAGTAATAATAATTTAGCTTACGGTCATAGTCTAAATAACAAGGATGCAGTGAGCATGAGCGCTGGACTTGGCGCAGACTACCGGATCACAGATACCTGGATTGCTGGTGGAGTGTTCAAAAAATACGGCAACCTGGATTACGGTGTTCCCACATCCACAGATAATACAGCCTCTGTTGCCAGCGGTGAATCAGCAATCCTCTTTGAACTTTTCCTCAATAAGGAACAGCCATTTCAATATACCAGGGTATTTGTGGGTCCTAGACTGTCATTTGTTCAGTGGTCCTCTAATGAAAAGGATACTAATACAAACGCCCCTCATGAAGTATCAAAATTTGTT
This sequence comes from uncultured bacterium, assembly GCA_964489755.1. Classification (GTDB taxonomy): domain Bacteria; phylum Fidelibacterota; class Marinisomatia; order Marinisomatales; family AB-629-J13; genus AB-629-J13. The sequence goes on from CAZBBE010000136.1 coordinate 599, forward strand.
TTATACAGCGGTGTTGATTTTGGTCTCATCATCAAGGTCATATCTGGGCTTTCATTAAGAACAAATTTATATATGGGTAACGTATACTCTGGTCATGATCATATAAGACCCGGTAACAGTACTCTAAATACATTTTGTGGAAATATTACCGCCCGTTTGCAGTATGATATATCATCGAATCTATCTATCTCCGGCGGTTTTTATAATGAAGGCGCGCCCTCTTTTCAAGGTATAAATCTTAATGCCTCTTATTCATTTTCCCCCCGAAAAGATTTATTTTCCGTACCTCCCAAAGCTATTCCAGTCGACATACCGATCCCAGATGAACCATTTACCATACCGGAAGAAGCACAAATTGCCATCACTGATGAGGAAGAAGTACCATATGGTGTTCCCTTGGGTGAACCCGAAAAGGAGGAGGTGGCTATTTCAGATATTAATACTGATGTTCAAACCACAAGTCCAACCGAAATAATTACAAATGAGGAAGAACCAGAACCCCAATTTGAGGCAGAGAAGGTTCAAGAAACTAAGGATGAATTCAGTGAAATAGAATATACACCTGGTGAGGAGATTTTTGAAATTCTTTCGGAACAATTCGATATTGAGTTAGAGGAAGTGGATATCTTTGAAATGACCGAAAATGATATTGAAACTATTGAAGATATTATTGTCACTTCTGAAGGAAAATATTTCATATTTGAAAAAGAATCACCTCTGGCACAGAGCTTCAGGGAAAAATTTTCCGAAGCGGTCAAACAGGGAAAACCATATTTTTACTGGAAAAATCGGAAGTATTCAACTAAGATCAAATAAACCAGAATAAAAAAAGCCCTTCCCCGTTTAACGGAAAAGGGCATCCCCATTCATCACGAAATAAATGTGATTCCTACACATTTTGAGCTATGTGGACCTGCAGTAAATATTTGCTCACCAAATATGTCCCAGGAAATGGAAACTTTATTGCACCAGGCTGTCCACCCATAAAATACCCAGTGCTGTACGTAAAATATCGCACGAATTATAAGGATAATATGATGGAAAGAAGACCTCCACAATTTTTCTTTCCATCATTTAAAATTACCCACATTCTGAATGATCAATGAAAACAGTTAACTTGTTGAATATTATCGGATTTTAATTATTTTACTTTAAATATTTTATTTAGTAATTATTTATATTGAATATAATACCTGTTTACTTATGATATTTATTTGTTCTATCGCTATATTTATTTCGATGATTTTTTGTATATGGTCTCGAAAAAATAAAAAACAATCTCTTGAGTTTCTTTTTAAACCTCTAACTATAGTACTGATATTTTTATTACCCTTAATGATTTTTTCCATGTCTGAAAATTGCTTGTTTATCCATTATATTATATTCGGATTATTCTTCTCAATCATCGGTGATTGTTTATTAATGCTGAAACGGAAGTATTTTATTATTGGATTGATAAGTTTTCTGATCACTCACGTATTTTATTTAGCAGCAATCCTTTCCATAAATCCATTTAATTTTTCCTGGATTGTTTTACTATTTTTATTCCTGTGGTTTTTATTTAATCGTTCTACCCTCCCCTCTGTATCTCCCTCAATAAAACCTGCTGTTCTTATTTATAGTCTGGTTATTGGTGTTCTTTTCTGGCAGGCTGGGGAACTCTTACTTATTGAGCTTACAAATCAAACCATTTTCTTTTTTATTGGTATTACCCTATTTTTAATTTCCGATTGGATGCTAGCAGAAAACCTGTTTAAATCACGAAATAAATTTTCATTTGTAGTGCTCCCGATTTATTTCACAGGACAATGGTTTATTGCAATTTCAGCAATTATTAATTAAATACTATTTAAGCAAAACTATCTTTCTGGTCTGCACAAACTCTCCTGCCTGTATTTGGTAGAAATATACTCCAGCACTCACAGGTCTATCCATACTGTCTGTGGCATCCCATTGGACTGATTTGAATCCTGCTTCCTGTGTTGTGTTCACCAGTTGGGTTATCTTTTTACCTACCATATCATAAATTGTCAGGTTTACAAATGCTTGTTCAGGTAAATCAAACCTAATTGTTGTAACGGGATTAAACGGATTGGGAAAAGCCGGTAATAGGGACAAGGTGTGGGGTAAAATGGAAGATCCACTTTTTCTTAAAACAAAGGACTCTGAATAACTATTCAACTCCAAAAACTGAACACCTGAACAGAGTGTCACATTTCCACTTTGATCCATGAGTTCCCAAACTTCATCTGAATTTAATACACATTCAAATTGCAGAAGTTCTTTATCACTCGTTACTTCAATAATACATTCGTCTGTTGAGCAGAGTTTGGTGTCTCCAGAAAAACGAATGTCGGTTGTTGGTATTGGCGGTTTAGGTGGTAAACTGTAATGGATTCTTTCTTTGCTTGGTATATCAATGCCAAAGAATAACTCCATTCCATTAATTTTAAACGAATTTGCTCTATTTGTTAAATTATAATCTTTTGTACTAACTTTTCGTGAACTACCTGAGTTAAGTGTTATTTCACCATTCTGGAATGCTCTCAGCCAATAGCCATTTCCCGGGATCAATGTATCTGTATTAAAATATCCTTCCGAAAACCCAAAAAGGGTGTTTTCAATGATTATACCGTCAGGATCAGTTGCAGAATAAATGTAGAGATCTTCAGAAATTCCGGTTATCAGATTCCAGTCTGCGTTTAAACTAATGGTTATCTCGTTTAATATTTCTCCGGCTAATGTGCTGGCTCCTTCATTATCAAAACGAAGCCAATATCCTATTCCATTTTCCAGGTAAGTTTCCTGGATATAGCTTTGATCATAAGAAAACAAAGTATTTTCGTTTGCTGTGGGGAATAATATATCAACGTTTGAATTTTCAACTTCTAAAGGTAACCCAATCAGATTCCAATATGCTTGATGATAAATTGAGATTTCTGCGGTCTGAGATTCTTCACAAACCAGGTCATACATGAACTCTTTAGTAAAATTAATCGTCAAATCCATATATGCATCAGAGTAGCCATAGGGTGCATGATCTTCTCCTTCAAAAGTATACAGTGCGCTCTGGTTTCCCAGACCAACCATTGTCTGGTGAATGATATAACTTCCATAGACCTGGAGATTAATTCCAAACAGTGTCACCATATCATCAGCATATGGAACAACAGTATCCTCATCCCCATGAACACTTACAACGGGTATATCATCCAAT
>CAZBBE010000137.1:0-3739 GCA_964489755.1 uncultured bacterium
CCACTGAGAAGGCAATATCGTAAATTCCATCACAATGTTTTTTTAACCAATCTGATCCGGGATGGTCTGAATTGAGTGGGGTGGTAAAGACAAAGAATTGGTGATTCTTTTTCAGAACGTAGGATACCTTTTCCCGAACGCCCGTTTCAGGTCCACAGTAGGCATAAGGTTCAAATCCAAATGCAGATCGGTAATAATGAACAGCCTGCTTGGCATTGCCTGCAAAATATTCCACATGATGAAAATCATGGATGGGAAAATGTTCTTTGCCGTTCCACTCAGTGGAGATTAATGCCATTTCAAGTTACCTTTTAATTATATGAGAAATGTGATCAAAAAATATTGAGTTTTCTTCTTTGGTTCCGGTAGTGACCCGAACACATTCCGGCAGTCCAAACCCGGATAAATGACGAAGTATTACTCCCCTGCGAAGCATTGAATTGCAGAACAATTTTGCAGCCTTTTCATTTTTAAAAACCAATGTAAGAAAATTTGCTACGGAGGGTAGATATTCTAACCCATAATTATCAAATGATTTTTCCATCCCGGTGATTCCCTCTTCATTCAATTTCAAAGACCTTGAGAGGTAATCCTGATCGTTCAATGCCGCTATAGCAGCAATCTGCGCCGGTGTAGATGGTTCGAAAGGCAATTTTACTTTCATGAGATTTTTGATTATATCTTTGTGGGCAAATCCATACCCGATTCTAAAACCCGCAAGGCCGTATGCTTTCGAAAATGTTCTTAATGTGATTACATTGTCATATCTATAATGCATAGAATCAGGGTAATCTAATACATCTTTTGAATATTCAAAATATGCTTCGTCCAGCAAGACTAAAACACGATTCGGAACTTTGGACATGAAGGCGTCAAATTTTTTGACATTAAAATAAGTTCCGGTAGGATTGTCAGGATTTGCTAAATATATAATTTTTGTATGATTATTTACAGCTTTTGCCATTGATTCTAAATTATAATGGTAATGATCCATTGCAATCCAATTAGTTTTGAAACCGCTGGCATTTGCTAATACTCGAAACCCTATAAATGAATTTTTTACGGCTATTATCTCATCTCTCTTTCGAAGAAAAGTCCGCATAATTGTTGACATTATTCCTTCGCTTCCTGCACCTAAAATTACGTTTTCTACCTTCACATTAAACCGGGTTGCCAACATATTCCTTAAATCAAATGCAGCTGAATCAGGATATCGATTATAATCGAAAAGAGCGTTTTTCACAGCATCCAATGCCAGAGGAGAAGGCCCGCTTGGGTTTTCATTGGAAGCAAGTTTAATAACATATTGGAGACCTAAATCTCGTTTTACATGAGAAATTGGTTTCCCAGGTATATAAGGGGATAGATTCTTAATGTGTTTTGGTACTAAAGACATAATTTTTTACTTTAATAATATGTTATATTTGCTATTCATTATAAAATAAATTGATTTTATAATTTCACGGAAACATATATCAAAGTTGGCATACAATTTATAAATTAATATATGGATTTGATTAATAAATAAGGAATTTCTTTTTAATGTTTTTCCCTCACCAATTAAATTCAACGCTAAATCAAATGCAAACACAATTCAATGAGTAAAAAAAATAAAGAAAATAATTATCAGGATTATCTAAGAATAAATGATCTCTTGAATTTGCAAAATCCCATTAGCGAAAAAAGTGGGATGATTGCGCATGAAGAGATGTTGTTTATAATTACTCACCAGGTGTACGAATTGTGGTTTAAACAAATTTTATATGAACTTGATTCCATCCTCGCGATTTTTCAAAACGATTACATTGTTGAAAAAGAAATGGGAGTTATCAATTCCCGGATCTTGCGAATTATTGAAATCCAGAAAATTTTATTAGATCAGATTACGGTTTTAGAGACAATGACACCGTTAGATTTTTTAGAGTTTCGTGATTTGCTTATTCCCGCTTCAGGATTTCAAAGCACACAATTCAGGTTATTGGAAATAAAAATGGGGTTACAATCGACCGATCGAATTTATTTTAAAAAACAAAATTATAAAAAAAATCTAAATCCTTCTCAAAAAGAGATTTTATCCCAGGCTGAAAAGAAACCATCCCTTTTTGATGGTGTAAATAATTGGTTGAATCGAATGCCATTTCTTGATTTAGAAGGATTTAGATTTTGGGATTCCTATCAGAAAGCTGTAAGCCAGAGTCTCCAAAACCAGAAAAATGAATTCCTCAAAGACATCACATTATCTTTGCAGGAAAAGAAACAAATGGAGAAGGAGTATAATATATCATATAAAAATTTCATTGCGATTTTTGATAATAAGAAACACAATGTATTGGTGAAAAATGGCAAGAGAAGATTATCCTATAAAGCAATGCAGGCATCATTATTAATTTTTCTTTATCGTGATGAACCGGTTCTCCATTTACCCTTTAAATTGTTGACGAATTTAATTGATATGGAAAAATATTTAACTTCATGGAGGCATTTGCATTCACAAATGGCTCTCCGCATGATAGGAAAAAAGATAGGAACCGGAGGATCTCCAGGATACAGTTATTTGAAAACGACTTTAGAGAATCAAAAAATATTTTCAGATTTTATGGATTTAACGAGTTATTTCTTGCCCCGGTCTAAACTCCCCAAACTCCCGCGAAATTTCCAGAAAAATCTTGGGTTTTACTATGCACAATTAGAGGGTAATAAATAATGAAATTTGATTTTTCAAAAATGCGGGCCCTTGTTTGCGGAAGTACAAAAGGTATGGGAAAAGCGACGGCTTTGCAATTTGCAGAATTGGGTGCTGAAGTTATTTTAGTAGCAAGGAACAAGGCATTGTTAAAGGAAACAATTGCAATTCTCCCTACCATAAACAACCAGAGTCATCATTTTATTTGTGCAGATTTTTCTAAACCAGAAACCTTGGAAAAAGCTGTAAATGATATTATAACAAAGGACAACCCGGTTCATATATTAGTTAATAACACTGGAGGTCCGCCTCCCGGTGAACTTGTTGATAGTAACCTTGAAAGATTTTTCCAAGGATTTTCTCAACATGTCATTTGTAATCAAATTCTTGTGAAAGCAGTCATTCCTGGTATGAAAAGAAATAAATACGGCCGTATTATCAATATTATTTCAACTTCTGTGAAACAACCAATCAAAGGATTGGGAGTTTCAAATACAATTCGCGGAGCAGTAGCATCTTGGGCAAAAACCTTGTCCAATGAAGTAGCTCATTTTGGGATCACTGTAAATAACATTCTTCCCGGTGCAACCAACACTGGCCGCTTGACTTCGCTATTTCAACACATAGCTAAAGAAAAAAATATGAGTCCGGAAAAAATAAAAGAAGAATGGGTCCAGATGATCCCAGCTGGTAGAATCTGTGAACCGGAGGAAATAGCAAATGCTATTATATTTTTGGCATCCCCCTTTGCAGCTTACATTAACGGGATTAACCTCCCTGTAGATGGCGGAAGATTATCATGTCTGTGATTGATGGTGTGAAGGTCAAAAGAAATAAACTTCAGTTTTCTAGATTAACAAATCTTGATGGTCATTATGTGCGGGAAAAAATAGAGTCGTTTTTACAAGAAGATGGCAGCGAAGGTGATATCACCACAAATTATTCAGTAGATACCTCCATGAAAATGGAAGCTATACTAATTGTGGAGGAAGAATGTGTAGTTGCCGGATCATCAATCTTATCCCATTGTTTTCCAAAAGATATAATTATACAATC
>CAZBBE010000138.1:0-3721 GCA_964489755.1 uncultured bacterium
CTCCATCTCCGGCAGTAACCATTACCTTGGCCTCCCCGAAAAAATTATCAACGGGATAAAGTACAAGTGTATCAGAAAAAATACTCACATTTATATTTTCGTTGAGACTGTTAACAAAGAAATCCACATACTGGCTTTCAGCGTCATAGGCATCAAGGAGAATCGTTATAGAATACTCTTCATCAGTAACCTGGGGGCCAATCTCTGATAGAACGGGTGGAGAGTTAAATATGATATCCTGGACATTCATTTTAACAGGCACGGACAAAACAGGATTTAATTTATCATTTGTAAGAATGGTTATTTCACTTGTGTAGGTGTCTATATTTTTATTTTTCCCATAAAAGATTACTGGAATATCAACAGAACCTGAGGGTGTAATGATTCCCTTAGTTTGGGCAATTTCCAACCAGTTGGGTAACTTAGTTGGAACAATATTATCCGGGATAGGAATTCCAAGAAATAAGTTATCAGGAATAGAGGATTGTCCTTCATCGTTCTTACCCCATCCAGTGACAGTACCATCCCTATGAAGTGCAAGACTATGGGTCTTTCCTGAAGAAACAGCAACAACATCTGATAGCCCTGCTGGAATATGAGTCTGACCAAAAAAGGCCCAACCTGAGGAAACTCCCCACGCTCTGATTGTTCCGTCTGCTAAAAGGGCGAGACTATGGTCTCCTCCAGCGGATACTGCAGTAACAGATGAATCAAGGTCCATTGGGACATTAGATTCTCCATATCCGTTACTACCCCATGCGGTGACAGTTCCATCACTATGAAGCGCAAGAGTATGTGCAACTCCGGCAGAAATAGCAATAACCGAATCAAGTCCTTCTGGAATATTTGACTGACCATAATCATTGGAACCCCATGCAGTGACCGTTCCATCTCCATGCAAAGCGATGTTGTGATAGTATCCTGCGGAAATTTCAATTACCGATTGTAATCCTGGTGGGATATCAGTTTGCCCGTATTTATTGGATCCCCAGGCAGAAACTGTTCCGTCACCGTGGAGAGAGATATTATGATATTCCCCTGTAGAAATAGCTATGATATTTTTAATCCGTACCGGAATTTGTGTTTGTCCATATGTATTATCGCCCCAAGCTCGTACTGTTCCATCCTCCAACAATGCAAGACTGTGATAATCTCCTGCAGCTACATCTATTACATTTGAAAGTCCTTCCGGTATTTCTGACTGTCCATAGTCTCTCCATCCTGAAGTGATACCCCATCCTGTGACCGTATTATCTGATGACAAAGCGAGGTTATGAAATTGTGCTGCGGAGATGACCTGATTGATATTTGGAATACTCCATAACAGGTCACGTCCAGATAAATTGGTAATAGTTAATGTTAGGGATGAATCAGTTCTTCCGATGGTTATCTGTGATCTAATAGTATCAGGAAAAACTGAAATATTTCCATATTCTATAGCAAAAGTTTGTGAGATTATTATGAGAAAAAATATAAAATGTTTATGTTTCATAGTATTTTGATTTAGGGCTTATAATGGAATTTCTGAGTCCGAAAATTTAACACCGAGAAAAATGAAAACAAATATAGAAATCAATTTTGTGCTTTGTATCACATACCTAAACAAATAAATTATTGATTAGAAATAAATAAAACCATAATTATTGAAAATAGAAATTGTAGTAGATTAGTGACGTAAACAAACTTCAATAATTTATATAATCTATTGTAATAAATAATGTGTGTGCTGCAGAAAAAAGTAACTTCCCCTTCAAAAAATTAATCCCAAAAAAGGGAATTCTAATGGTAAAAAGAGTACTGTCAATCTTCATTATTTCAACAATGTTTCAACTGACTTTAGCGCAATCTACAGGTGAAACCATTACATTTCAATCAGCCAATCCCTTTGATTTTCGTGATGTAATAACTGCTTTAGAGGAACAGGAAGAGCAGGAAGTATTCGGATACTTAACATTTCCTGAAAATACAAAAGAAGAAAAAGTTCCTCTGGTGATTGGCTCTGCTGGCAGTTTGGGATGGAGCGAACACCATTTTGAATATTTCAAGATGTACCAAAAGATGGGATTAGCAACCTTTGAAATGAAAAGCTTTGCCTCCCGAAATGTGGAATCTACTGTGGGCACTCAGGTGGAAGTGACCACTGCCACAATGGTTTTGGATGCTTACCGTGCATTGGCGGTGCTCAGCAAGGATTCCCGGATCGACAAGGATAGAATAGCCCTAACTGGATGGAGTTTGGGCGGTGGTGTAACACTTTTTTCCGCCTGGAATCCTGTTAAGAATATTATTGAACCGGACCTATATTTTGCTGCACATCTCGCTATCTATCCACCCTGTTTTATTGTACCAGAAATTCTTGATTTCACAGAGGCACCCATGCACATTCTTATTGGTGAATTGGATAATTGGACTCCCGCAAAGGCATGTGTTGATTTGGTGGACGCCATACAAGAGACCGGAACCTCCATTGGTCTGACAGTCTATCCTGATTCACACCACTCTTTTGATCGTTCTGAACCTCCGATAATTTCTGATCATGCCTATAATTTTACCGACTGCAGATTAAAAATGAGGAAAGATGGTGCAGTAATTATGAATTTTTTGAATATTCCCATGACCTCACCAATTTTACAAAAGATCGGACTAGCATTTTGTGCAGAACGGGGACCTACCTATGGAGGGAATCCTTTAAGCAGGGAAAAAGCTTTCAAGTTTGCCAGAACTTTTATGACACAACATTTGCTCAATAATTAATACATAAAATTTGACAATATTCAATTTACATTGTAATTTTAAAATAATGCGGCTATTAAATATATTTTTAATAATCATGTCTACGGGATTTTTTTTGATGTTTAACAGTTGTGAAGATGAAAAGAATGAATTCACTGTTCCGGAACTTGATATCATGTTTCCTTCAAATGGTGCCTGGGTAGAAGGGAGTTTTAATGTTGCTGTGCTGGTCAGTTCAACTGTCAGACTATCCGAGATAGAATTGATCGTCAATGACCAATTAACTGCTATGAGTTCCGTAAGTGACACGAGCCGGATTTTGTGGGATACAAGAGACTTTTCCGATGGAAGTTTTTCACCCATGGAGTTTACGCTTTATGCGCGCGCGCGGTTATCGAATGTTCAGGTTTTCTACAGTGACACTGTAAATGTCACAGCGCTATTTCCACGCCAATTAACATTTAACCCTTCTGTAGACATTCAACCGCAATGGAATAATGAAGGTAGTTCAATTATATTCAAATCTAACAGGGAGATGGCAGACTCTCTTTATCAGGTTTATTCAGTTACTCCAGACGGTGAGGCTCCTGTACTGATTGCAACTGAACGAATTTATCACGGCTATCCTGGATGGTCACCAGATGGAGAACATGTCGTATTCAATTCCTATGATATTGAAACGGACCAATGGTGGGGAGATATGAATATTTTTACTGCAAATATTTCAACTGGAGAAACCCACCAGGTCACGGTTGACTCACTGTTTGATGATTCGGGTCGATGGTCACCGGATGGAAACTGGATCTCTTTCCATTCGACACGCAGTGGAAATAAGGATGTGTGGAAGATCCCCGTAACATCTGATGGGATTGTTCAGGGAGACCCTGTCCGTATGACATTTGGCAGTGGTGATGAGGAGTGTGCCCGTTGGTCTCAGGATGGCGACTGGCTTGCTTTCGAATACACACACCATGGGGGATTGGATTAT
>CAZBBE010000139.1:0-3707 GCA_964489755.1 uncultured bacterium
GAAATCACATTCATTTCATCGGATGACCTGATAGATATCCTGCCTACAATAACTTCTGGGAACAGGTCATCTCCCACTAATTCTCCGTAGGGCTGGTCCCCTTCACATGGGTCACCCCATATGTCATGGTTCCAGCATTCATAAAAAGTTGAGACTGTATAGCTTCCGTTTGCATCACCAACCAAAGCTACATACTCAGGCTTCGGATCAAAATTTGTGTAAGCGTTATAAATATAATTCTTAATGGATGAGGATGAAGATCCGGTTTCTCCTGTGGAAGCAGTGTACACCGTGAACCCCTGTTTTTTTCTCCAATCTATGAGTTCCTGAAAACTTGTATTATCAATAATACTTCCCCCGCAAATATAGAGAATTGCGGGATCCTGGTATTCACCATCCCGGGTGTTTTCCGTAAAATTGAGTATAATATCTCTATATATATTTTCAAATGTCCTACTTCGTTTTAGAGAAAGGTCAAACGGTTCTATCTCATCCCCATAATTGCAGTGTATCCCAAGGTCTGTAATTATCTCAAGCTCATCATGGTATTGATCATATCGGAACGGAACTATAGAAACTGTTGCCACAATAATATCTCTCATAACCATCGATTCTGAGAGATTGAACACAGGTCTGGAGAAAAGGCTTGTCCAGGAATCAAGGGCAATCCCTACGGATTCTAATTTTTCCGTCACATTCTTAACTATAACTGACTGTCTGATAATTATCTCATGGTTTGTGAACAGTTTTATTCCTTTTTCAATTATAGATGAGTATGCTTTCAGCGTATATCCATTATCAGACAGACTGTCTATTTGAACGATCCCTCCCAAAAAGTTTTCATCTGTTTGAAGATCGTAAAACAGAGCATCCTGCGTGAATCCTATGATCATCTTTTCTCCAGTCTGCTGTTCAACTTGTATCATTCCGCAGAGTAAAGCGTGAAACAAAATGAACAGGATAGTACAATTGAGTGTGAATGTTCTCATAATATCAAATAATTTTATATTTACTCTATATAACATTAGACTTCTGTCTTAATCAAAAAATTCATTATATATAAGGAATTAATATCTTTATTAAAATAATAGTTCAGAAGTTGGACATCTCAAATTTATTCTCTGAACATCGCCACTTCTTTTAAAAATGGGAGCGCTCAATCTTTTGCTGATTTTTCTACCTTTGATATTTTCGTTCGAACCATCACTCAATTGGATTTCAATTTGCCAATCTTTATCATTTAAATTATATATAATAGGCACCTGACAATAGGTAAAAGCAAGCTGATTCTTCTCCATGGTCGTATTTAACTTTTGTTTAAAAATATTAATGAAAGTAAAATCCCTTTTTTTGTTAAGGAATTCTGATCTCCTTAACAATTTTGGATTGAATTCTAACATACCATTATCAATAAAACAGCCCAATTCTCCCATCCTCGTAATAATTTCTTCTTTTACTTGACCGGTCATTCCCGGTTGCTGTGCACCTGCATTGTTCGGAGTGTGAGAGTAGGGATCAAAAGGGAATGCGCCATACTGCTCTGGTGTTTTTGTTGAGCTCAATCCAGATCTTATTTTATAGTATAACCGACCTATTTTTAAAAGAGTATTTGTGTCTTCTTTTTGAGATACACCATTAAAAAAGACTTCCTGCACCGCGAGTAAAAGTTTCGAAACCATGTGCCAATAAATCGAACCAATACCCTCATAAGCAAACATAGTTCCAGATCTTCCGGTATAGAATCGGTGTTCAAAAACAATTTCAAAAATATCCAGGATTTTTTCTTTTTGCTTACTCATATTTATTCCGCGAAGATCACCTTTTTCTAGTTTTTCCAGTGCTTCACAAAGGTCAAATGAATTTTTAAAATTTGAGTTAAAACGATAACGCCCTTTTATATCTAGATCTATAATATCTGTATTTTTCTGTATCACCATTTTTGAAAGTAGTTCATTCTGCGTGATTAAATCAGCTGGTATGATATTTTTCTCCATAAAAGACGTGACATCTTTTTCCGGATAGAGCATAAAACTGTTTTGGTCTGAACTAAACATTTTGCTTTTAAACAGATTTTCTAATAATTCTATTGATTCATCTGAACTGATAACACCTGAACTTAGAACCGCAACCTGGCCTTCCAGCATTGGAAAGAGATTATCAACAAACGCAATCGAGTGGTTTTTTTCTGATCGAATAATGTTGTAGGCATGAAACAAATTGTTTTCTTTATTAGTGCGGATTGTTTCAGTTAACCAACTTGCTGTCAATTCAAGAAATTTATCAATTTTCTGAAGTTTTAGCTTTTGTTTTCCTGAAAAACCTTTTTTATATATTTTCTCTCTATAATCAGAAAACGCTTCTCCCAATTGACGAATTATTTTCATCCTGAGTTCAGGATCTTTTGCCTTAAGATAAGATGTTTTCTTATCACTCGTTAAGATTGAGGCAAGATCCTCAAACCAATCCACAACTTCGTTTGAGATGTTTAAATATTCATCATCAATGTTCAATAGGATTTTTCTGAAAAATATTAAACATCGTCGTAAGTAACACATTGTAACCACTGAAAGACCATTTCCAACAAGAGCATTATTTGCATCGTTCCACTCCGGCCTTTGAGTATTCATCCATATTCCACCTCCCGGAATAAAATTTGATATCTTAGCCAAGACAAGAACCAATAGTTTTTCACACATATTTACATGATATATTTCTTTATCTGTGTCAAAAATAAGCTTTCCGTCTGTGCCAAATTTCTCCACTATTTGACTGATCTTGATATTTAATTCAAAATCAAAATCAATGGTTTGTTTAGGATTGTCCATAATACTGTTAAAATCTTTGATCCTGTAAGGAATATTGGTGTAACTAAATATCTCCATACCGAAATACTTGGGAATAACTGAGCTGTCATATGTATGAAGATGTTCCATCATTTTTAAAAGATATATGATCTGATGATCATTCCAATAACCGATGTAGCTCCATGGATCATTTGGATCTTTAGTCTCCCATTCGATTCCTCCTTCCGTTACCCTGTACGGATTAAATCCGTCAGCTGAACAGGCATTAATAAATTTGCAGACCATTGAAATAAATGTTTCCGGATAGCTATACCCTAATGCTTCCCAGTTCTGGAAAATATCTCTCCAATTTCCTTCATAGCAGAATAACTGCATGCCTGTTTCATCTTTAATCTTTATGTTAAAATGATTCCAAGGTCTGCTTGGATCACCATGCCTCCTACCAAATGTTAAAGGCAAATATTCGTGACACAGTCGTATGAATGAACTGTTTTTTGTCTTTAGTCCTAATTTTAATAATTCAGCAATTTCAATTGTCTCTGAATATGATGACAATTCACTACTAAATTTTTCTGCAATCTCTTTATTCCTGATATGCAGGAAATGGAAAAAATTATTTTTATCAACCTTGTAATTATCAACAAAAACTCCTCCTCTCATGATATTAAAGAGGACATTTGATGTATGATGGAAATCATCCATTTTGTTATTGCTAACCTGAAATCCATCTGCACTGCCTATGTATATTTTTAATTCTTCTGTTCCTTTACGAATACTTTTATTAATCTTATCATCCAAATCATCTTTATTCTGAATTATTATTTCCAAGGAAGCAATATCAGCTTGGGTTTTATTCACATCAGCTAATATATCCCATGACAGTTCACCAGAACGTGGTACAGA
>CAZBBE010000140.1:0-3671 GCA_964489755.1 uncultured bacterium
CTTGAACTAATTTTTCAATACCATCTACAAAAGGGAAAAAAGCATCAGAGGCAGCGAAAATTTCATCACTATCATTTTTTTTTTGAAACTGTCTCATTTTATTAATTGCAATTTTACAACTATCCAGTCTACTAGACTGACCAGACCCAATTCCAACTGTTGAATCTTTTTTAATCAATACAATTGCATTTGATTTTACAAATCGGCAAATATTAAATGCAAAAATTAAGTTTTTTAATGTCTTAAAATTAGGCTTTTTCTTTGATACCACTTTAAAATCTTTAGGAGAAAAAGTATTAGTATCAGAAGATTGTAATAGAATTGAACCAAAATTAGATACTATATTTTGTAAATTATTTAATTTTAAATGATTGGCATCAATTACTCGTAGATTTTTTTTTTTTTTTAAAACTTTTAAAGCCTCATTTTCAATTCCATTTCCAATTACCACTTCCAAAAATAATTTATTTAATTCAATAGCTAATTTTTTGTTAATTTTAAAATTACATGAAACAATTCCTCCAAATGCACTTATTGGGTCACAATCTAAAGCCAGTTTATAGCTTTTAAGATTATTCTTATTTATAGAAACACCACATGGATTTGTATGTTTTACAATTACTGTTCCAGTGTTTTTAGGAAGTGATTTAGAAATTATTAAAGCTGAAAATATGTCATTATAATTATTATAACTAAGCTGTTTTCCATGTAATTGTTTAATATTAAGCTTTATTGATTTTGAATAAATAGCAGCTTCTTGGTGAGGATTTTCACCATATCTTAATTTTTCAATAAGATTTCCAAAAATTATTTTTTTTTGAGGAAATAAATTTTTTGATTTTTTATTGAAATAATTTGAAATCAAAGCATCGTAATAAGCTGTTTCATTAAAGGCTTCTTCCGACATTTTTTGCCTAAAGTCCAAAGAAGTTGACCCATTGTTGTGATTTAATTCTTTTATTAATTCATTATACTGTTTGGGTTTAATAATGACTGTAACATCTTTATAATTTTTTGCAGCAGCACGAACCATAGTAGGTCCACCAACATCGATATTTTCAATTATTTTATTATGGTTGTTAGTACTTTCTAAAGTTTTTTCAAAAGGGTAAAAGTTAACTATTACTAAATCTATTTTTTCAAAATTATTTTTTATTAGATCTTTTTGATGGGATTTATTATTTCTTTTACTCAAAATTCCAGCGTGAATTTTTGGATGCAATGTTTTTACACGTCCACCCAATATTTCAGGCGAACCAGTATATTTAGAAATCTCCAGACATTTAAAGCCTAATTTTTTTATTTCTTTATATGTTCCTCCAGAGCTAATTAATTGGATTTTAAATTTTGTAAGATATTTTAAAAGCAAATAAATGTTTTCTTTATTAGAAATTGAAATAAGTGCTTTTTTAATTTTTTTCATTAAATTTTAATTATTTCCCATTTAATAACCTGATCTTCATTCTGAGTTACTCCTAAAACGCAAATATTTTGATTTTCAGTGAAAGAATTTTTTTTACCGAAATATAGTCCAGTTTCAATATCAATTATATGATTTTTGCAAAAAAATCTCCATCCCGAATTACTCATCTCAATTAAAATTGATTTTTCTTCTTGAGTTTTAGTTATTTTTACTCCCGGTTCAAAATGAAAACGAATTTCAAAATTACTACTTTTGAACTTTCTTTTTTTTAATAATTTATCTTCACCAACGAATTTGTTTGCTTCAGGAAAAAACTCTATTTTTCGATCATGTATCATGCCATATTTTTTTAAGTACCCATCATGCGATCCATGTATGCTCCAATAATTTTTTTCTGCAATAATAGATTTTTTTAAAATCTTTAATCCTTTTTCTACAATTAATATTCCATCTGAATTTTTTTTCATTTTCGATGAAGATTGATTATCTAATATTAAAGTAGAATGTGTAGCAGTTGATTTTGATATAGGGTTAAGTTGATGTTTATAATCTTGAAAATAGCCTGAATTAGAAATCAATTTTTTACCGTTAAAAATAATTTCAAATGATAATGCTCCTGATTGATAATCAATGCTATATTTTTTTTCTGGAGATGGTCCAAGATCAACTGCTAGCAAAACATTTTTATTTTTCAAAACAACATACCCTCCATGTTCGTTGTTTTCATTATTAAATTTATAACCATGAAATTTTAAATACTTATCGAATTCAGCATTATCTGTCCCATGATTACCATTGAAAAGCAAACTTTTGTTACTACTTTGCCAGGTAAAATTATATGATTGACCTAGGTAATAAATAATTTCATCTAAATACTCTGGAATTTCATTTTGAGATTCTTTTAACCATTCTCTAATTAGAATAAAATATTTTAGATAAAATATAAGTTGTCTTAAATTTCTAGATTTTGGGAAACCTTCTGAATCGAATGAAAAATTTATAATTTTTTTTAATAATCTTAATCCGTAATTAAGATATCTTTCTTTATCTTTATAAGAAAGTCCTGTCAAAATTATAGCGGCACAGCCTATCATTTTGTCATCGACCCATGCAGATCTATTTATTTCATTTATCAAGTGATTAGCCTGTTTTTTTATATTGTTATTAAATTTATTTTTATAATTTTGGTTACTATCTTCGTAAGTTAATTTTGAATTAGAAATCCATGAAATTATTCTTTTAGATAAAATATCTATGTCCCAATTTTTAGGATTATAATTTTGATTGTTTTCTATCCAATTTAAAATTATAGATTGTGTTATTTTTTTTGATGATTTTAAATCAAGACTTAATAACCAAAAGAAACTATGTAATTTTCTGTAATCTTTTTCATTAATTTCATCATTTGTCCAAATTAAATTTATGTAAAAATCTTCAATTTTATTCTTTTTCTTTTCATATTTTATTAAGCAGTCAAGCAAATTTGGACTTGGTTTATACTCTAAACTTTTATGATCTATTTTTGAAATTTTTTTATTATAAAGATTTGAGCTAAGATAAATTTTTCTTATTTTGTTAATTATATAAAAAAAAAATTCATTTATATAATATAAAGAACTTTTCAAAATCATTACTTTAAATCAATTTAAGAGAATCAATATTTTTTTTAATATCTCCATTATTTTCTTTAAATATTGTTGTACCAGAAACCAAAATATTTGCTCCTGCTGCAATTACTAATTTTGAATTATCAAAGTTAATGCCTCCATCAACCTCAATATCAAATTTTATATTTTGTTTTTTTTTGATATTATTGAGTTCTTTAATTTTATTTACTACTTCAGGAATAAATTTTTGTCCTCCAAAACCAGGATAAACACTCATAATCAAAACAAGATCTATTGAAGATAAATTTTTTTTAATGGCGTCAATTGGAGTATCTGGATTAAGTGATAAACCAATTTTTTTATTTAATTTTTTTATTAAATTGATAGAAGATTCTAAATTATTAGTTGTTTCAGGGTGTATTGTAATTATATCTGCACCTGCTCTAGCATAATCTTCAATATATTTGTGAACAGGTGTTATCATTAGATGAACATCAAAAGGTAAAGTTGAATAACTTCTTAGCGCTTTAATAACTGGTGGTCCTATAGTTAAGTTTGGAACAAAATGACCATCCATTACATCTACATGAATCATATCTGCTCCTGCTTTTTCTAATTTATTAATTTCAGAACCTAATTGA
>CAZBBE010000141.1:0-3647 GCA_964489755.1 uncultured bacterium
TATTTTTATGGTCTCAATTATTTATCCCTGTTGTCGGAGTTTTTAATTATTTACTCGGTTCAAATTATATGTATATCAATGCCCCCCCGGAGGTGGAAAACCCTTTTGTTGTGGGTGATGCTCCATTCCATATCATTGGATTTGAATTGGCGGGATTGCTTCACTTTTGGTTATTATCACTTCCATTCAGAAAATATTATAAAAAAAGTAAAATCTAATCTCCCGGTTTTTCCTTTATAATTCCTTTTTCTAATAATTTTTTAATTTTTGGACTGATGACCAATCGGCAGTAACCAGCCGATTTGTTATATTGATAATAATCCTGATGGTATTTCTCCGCAGGATAGAATTTCTTCTGCGTAACAATTTCAGTAATAATGTGACCTTTGTAAACATCGTAATTGTCCCACAATATTTTTGATGAATCGGCTATAATCTTTTGATCTTCATTTTGGGTTATTATTATTGATCGATATTGTGTGCCAACATCAGCACCCTGGCGGTTTAAAGTTGTCGGATCATGTGCCTGCCAGAATATTTCCAGGAGTTCCTTATAAGATATTTTCCCTGGTTGAAATTCTATCTGTATTACTTCTGCATGACCTGTTTCTCCAGAGCAAACTTCCTGATAGGTTGGATTTTCTGTTTCTCCTCCGGCATACCCGGACTCAACTTTTATCACTCCATCCACACGGTTAAAAACCGCTTCGAGGCACCAAAAACATCCTCCGCCAAAAGTCGCTTTCTCACTTTTATGACTCATACCTTTTATTGGTCCTCCTTTTTTTAAATTATTATATGATAAAGGAAATGCAACACTAATAACAACTAAACCTATAAATAAGTACAAGTATCTTCCAGTCATATAATACTTATAGGTAATCCAATTATTTCTCATTTGAGTGTATTTAGTCTCAGCCCTGATAGGACAAAAAGAATATTTATCATTCCGACAGACTATTAAAATTATTTTATCTTACTATTATAAACAGTTAAAGTAAAAACATTAATTATAATTATTGTTCGTTTTAATTTCAGTAATAATGAATGAATATTTAAACGGGGAAATCTCACAAGAAAGAACTCCAATGGAGTCTCTTTTTATTCTGCTGGTCATCCTTGGTCTTTCCGACCGCCAACTTGTTTTTGAAGAAAAAACAAAAATTCAATCAATAATTACAAACCATTTTCCCGAACATTCTGAACAAAGATATCAGGAACTCCTACAATCAACTATATCAACCATCAAAAACCTGGATTTTAATTCACAAACTGAATTGCTAAAAACTGTTTCAGTAGAATTAAAAACATTTTTCTCTGATAAAGGAACTTTACCAATTATTTTTTCAGAATTGAAAGAATTGCTGGAAGCAGATGGTATTGTTTATAGTTTTGAGGCTCAACTGCTTGAGTTGATAAATAAAATATGGAACTAATTGTCTGAATAAGCCAATTTGTTTTTTACTTCATCAGTACAATTTTCTGGGTTTCTATCAACTCACCAGTTGAAAACTGAATGAAATATATCCCGCTTGGAAATCCTGATGCATTCCATTTAACCGTGTGAATACCAGCACCTTCTAATATTTCATTGATCAATGTATCAACACGTTTTCCCGTAATGTCAAACACATGTAAAGACGTGCGCCAGGTTGTGGATGTCTCCTCAATTGAAAATTGAATAGTGGTTACAGGATTAAACGGATTGGGGTGCGCTGGGAGCAACGAAAAACCTTTAGAAATTTCAGAAGATGTGGATTTTCTCAATAGCCAATTCTCCACACTTGAATCCAAAGAGATTTGCCTTTGATCACTTAATGTTATTGCCTTCTCCCCCAACTGGTTGATCGGAATAACGGGAACTAACACCCATTTCTCACCATTTGATATATTAAAATTAAGTGTCACTGGATGCCCACCATTCATCACCTCAATCACACATTCCTCTTTTGCACAAAGTCTGGTATCATCGGAAAATCTGATATCAGATCCTCCTAAAGGTGGCCTAGGGGGGAGGCTGTAACTCAATATATTTTCTTCCGATTCAACAGCGCTAAAATACAGTGTTTGCCCTCCCATTATTATTGTATTTGCTTCTACCTGTTCTACGACAGCCATCTTGGTTGTGAACTGAACTGTTGAAGAAAATATAATATTACCCTCTCCTGAACTTCTCAACCAATAGGCTTTTCCTGGTTCAATATTTTCCGGTAAATAATATCCTAAATCATATCCAAAAATTGTATTGGGAATAATAATCCCTGTCGGATCCAATATCGATTCCACAGGAATAGGAATGGATATTCCAGAAACGAGATTCCAAGCTTCTACGAGAAAAACAGTTAATTGATCAACAGGAGTACCGGTAAAGGATGTCGTGTTATCCTGTGACATTCTCAACCAGTATCCGGTTCCCATTTCCAGGTTTTCTACTTGCTGGTATCCTGACTCAGGAATGTAACTGAACAACGTATTTTGAATAGCATCAGGAAACAGGTCATAGTAAGAATTTGATTCACTAACGACGGAAAGCCCAACAAGATTCCAGCCGAGCAGGTAATCCTGGTTGATGGTTACAGACCCTGAACCAAGACTGAGTATAACCGGAATATTGCCGGCTCCTCCATTACTGGATATGGTTATGTAGCCCTCATATACACCTGAAGACACACCTTCCGTGTTCACAAGTACACTGATATTGTCTGACATTCCATATTCCAATTCTCCTTCTGCTGGAGACACAGAAAGCCATTCGGGTCCTTTGGAAATTTTCACGGATAGTACGTCGTGCACGTATTCATCATTGAAACTCACCTGGAGCCCAGCAGAGCCAGAACCATTCTGCATTCCTATGGTGGCAGAGTGCGTTCCAATAATGGACCTGTAATTAAGCTGAACATCACCAGACGGATAAAGGACAAACTGGAAATCATAATAACTGTTTGGATACCCGCTCCACCAGTGCGCTACCTCATCGAACCATACAACCAGTCTTTCTTCATTGCTGTGAACATAGACATTACCAGAACAATATTCATTGCAATTATCATTCACAGGATTAAGGTCATCCCAAAATCCAAAGATGGCAGGTCTGGGTGCACCAGATGATGGGATGGTACTGTTGTCCCAGGAATTTACATCGTTACCAAATCCAATCCAGCCGTTTGGACTGATGATATATTGGTCATAGTCCTGTCCATAAAATGAAAAATCAAACCCCACCTCAAATGGACCTTCAGCATCATCATTATGGGCAAATGAAATAAGATTTCCGGTATCAGAAATTTCAATCCATTCATAATCAAGATTTGTTTCAAGGTCTGAATCGGTCCATGTCATTCCTCCCTGATCAGGACCCCCGCCAACATCAGAAAAGGGAGCAACTCCTATCTGATAATTCAGAATAGATTCTGGTTCCCCTACGTTTGTGAGTATGAGGTCTTGCGTATCCGTTTCATCTACAGACATCTCAAAATGCATAAAATCAGGAGTGTAAGCCAGTTCTCCTGCCGAACCTGTATCATAACTGTCCAAAACTAATGTTCCGGTATTCTCCGGATCAAGCCAGTCTTTCAACCTATTCGATGAACTGTTACCCCAATCCCAGGATGCAGAAACCTTACCATAATAATCATTGAAGTTAAATG
>CAZBBE010000142.1:0-3637 GCA_964489755.1 uncultured bacterium
TCCTTCCATCTTTTTATGCCAATCTTTCAATCCATTACTGAGAAATTCCGAATGGACCTGAGGAACAGGTGCACCCCATCCGAAAAATCCAGGGTAGAAATGGGCAGTATAAATATAATTAGTAAAATTGGGTTCAATGTCTTCAATATAAAAATCGATCCCACTGTAATGACCAGGGAAAATCATTATATGTTTATCCCCAAGATTGCGTATCTCCTTGAAAAGGCGGAATATTATATCACACAGTTCTTCTTCTGTTCCTCCCCAGGGCTCATTCAAAAGATCATACGCTGCAATAGTTGGATTGGTCATGTAATGTCTTGATATTTCTTTCCACAGCCAGGAAGTCTGGTCCTGGTATTCTTTGTCCTTCCATAAACGGTTGTAATTCACTCTTCCTGTATGGTCCATGCCGCTCTGCCTTCCGGGAGCTCCGTGAAGGTCAAGGATAACTGATAGTTCATTTTTTTCTGCCCACTCCACCGCCCGGTCCAGCCAGACCCATGCATCTTTTCTGAGAGAATAGGGTTTGTCCTCATCCATTAAGACAGTGTACTGAAATGGCAGGCGCACAGTATTCATTCCGAATGACTTTACTGTTTTGAAATCTTTTTCAGTGATCCAGCTTTTCCTGTAGAGTTCCATCAGCTCATGCTTTTTTTCATTCCCAAAGCGCTCTTCAAGAACAGATTCAAATGTGTATTGGTCATGAAGTTTACCAGTAACCTGATCCAGCATCCACATTTCCAGAACCAGCCAATTTCCGAGATTACATCCTTTAAGTGCCGTGACATTCCCTTCTGGCGAAATGATCCTGCCGTTTTGCACCGAGAACAAATGTCGGGAAGATTGCTTGATTGCACGGTTATCCCTAACAGAATTGCAATTCATTCCAGTCAATAAAACAAGGGATAGAATAGAGAGGTTTCTAATAGTATTTAATAATTTCATGGGTGATTGCGGGAGAAATAAAATCAAGATGGATGCGAAGCTATATTTTATTGACTTAACAACCACTCATATATATGATTATTATCATAAGTCTGTGTCCACGAATCATGGCCTACATCCTCATAAATGGTTATTTTTACTTTATTGTTAATAGGTTTCAGTACATCATATATTTTAGTTGAATTTTCAACGGGAACAACTGTATCTGCATCACCATGGAACAGCCAAATTGGCACATTCTTTAATCTACCTATCTTTTTCAAATCTCCGCCACCGCATATTGGAATTATTCCAGCAAATAAATCCGGTCTTTCCATTGCAATTGCTAGTGTACCATATCCACCCATACTTAAGCCAGTTACATAAACACGATGATCATCTATATTATGTTGGGACTTTGTTTTTTCAATCAACGATATTAATGCTTTTACAAAAACAGGATCTGACCACCGGCGGTCAGACGGACATTGTGGCGCGATTGTGATAAATGGAAATTCTCTACCCATATTAATCAGTTTTGGTATTCCATGTACCTCAATAAGATTAATATCTTCTCCACGTTCTCCGGCTCCATGGAGAAAAAGAACTAAAGGGAATTCCTTGTTTGAATCACTATAGTTGCTCGGGAGATACAATAAATAATTCAGCTCTACTTCTATCATTACATCCGTTTCAAAATTTTTAATATATCTTTTATCATTACTTTCTGGAAATAATGTTGATAAAACTATCACTATATTGAAAATGAATTTGAAAGTTTGAATTTTAATACTCTTGTATTGCATATCATCTCTTCAATCTATCTTATCCTCCACTTCCTTAGAAAAAGATGGTCTACTTCAATAGCACCATCTTCTTAGTCTCCACAAAGCCCCCCGCCTGTATCTGGTAGAAATATACTCCTGCACTTATTGGTTTGCCAAAACTGTTTGTCGAATTCCATTGGACCGACTTGAACCCTGCTTCTTGTGAAGTGTTGACAAGTTGGGTTATCTTTCTTCCTAGCATGTCATAAACAGTAAGCGTAACAAAGTTATCTTCTGGCAGGTCATATCTGAGGTTTGTAAAGGGGTTAAATGGATTGGGATAATTTTGGTGGAGTGTGTAATTTATCGGTATAATTGTCTTTTTCCCCAAAGTAAACTTATTTGCTGAAGGCACCGTTATCTCACCTCTACTTTCAAGAAGGTATTCATTACCACCTTCAGAGGTAAGTATCCAGTTATGGTATTCACATGCATCTATCTTGATATCATAAGCAATCGTAATGTTTTCAGTGTTACTCATAACCTCTATTTCACCAGAATCTTTAACCAGTCTCCACCCATCTTTAAATCGTACATCAGAAGCACCCTCCGGTGGTTTGGGGGGAAGAAGGTAACTAAGTTTATCATCATATGGAATATCCCTTCCAAAATATAGAGAAATTCCGTTCACTGTCATTTTGTTTAGTTCGCTCATATAGGGAACATTTGTCTTTTGTTGAACTGATTGTGCAGAGCTCAGGATAATACTTCCATCCTCCACCGCAAATACCCAGTATGCATTTCCGGGTTCTATTGAGTCAGCATTGATGTATAGTTCCTGAAATCCGTAGATCGTTCCCTCCACTATGATATCCTCCGGATCATTTATTCCGCCAACGGGAATCTCATTTGAAATACCTGAGATTAGATTCCACCCTTGTGAAAGCTCTATGGTCAGTTCATCAATAGGTTCCCCTTGTATATATGAACTCCCCAAAGCATAAAAATTCAACCAGTATCCAGTACCTGGGACCAGCTCATCTACACTATAATATGTCCCATCAAATCCATAGAGTGACCCATTCACAGATTCAGGAAACAGATCCTGAACATTCATACTTTCTGCAATTAATGGAGGTCCCACCATGTTCCATCCCGCTGTGTGTTCCACCATTATTCCGGGAGTCATATTTGTTAATACCAGTTTACTCAGATTGAAGCCTTCGTTCAGACAATGGAGGCTGAGTACGTGTTCCCCTTCAGTTATATATATGCTATCATTGAGTATCACCCAATTTTGCCACCCTCCCGTTGACGGTACGTTCAGCGTTGAAATATACTCTGAATCTAACCTTATCTGAAGAGTACCCTGGCCTTGCCCAGCAACATAAATACTGACTTCATAGTCATCTGAATACATTGCAGATATGGTGTATTTCAGCCATTCATCATTTGTGATCCATCCTATGTTATAATCAACTTCAGGATCGTTGCACTCCTCAATATCCACACCGTCATTCCGGTAAAACCAGCCCTGATTCCATGAAACCCAGTTGTCCTGGGATGTGGTTTCATATTCCTCATCAAAATAGGCTGTTTCATTGCCGCCAAAGTCATAATCCACTGCCATGATCGTTCCCGGTAAGACATGATCGAAAAATGGTTTATTCACGTACCCAAATTCATTATCCATCAGTGAGTGAATTACACCTGGGTGAAACACACAATTATTCAATAAAAAACTGTCAGCCATTTCCATTAGACCGTTCACGGAGGTTGACATATCAGGTTCCGGACCATTGCCCTCCCAATAATCAAGGATCAACTGATAATCTTGAGGAATAACTGTCTCAAGTGGTGGTGTGGTGGATCTCATCTTCTTGTATGTCCACCAACACCATCCAATATTATTATTCTCTAAAGACTGAACGGCGCTGTTG
>CAZBBE010000143.1:0-3499 GCA_964489755.1 uncultured bacterium
GCACAACGAGACTGTTTTTACCGACCTTCCCATAATCGGTTATGCCATCAGTTTTCCCGAAAGCGAACGTGAGACGACAGTCGAATAC
The DNA here is from genome assembly GCA_964489755.1 of uncultured bacterium. Taxonomy (GTDB): domain Bacteria; phylum Fidelibacterota; class Marinisomatia; order Marinisomatales; family AB-629-J13; genus AB-629-J13. The sequence goes on from CAZBBE010000143.1 coordinate 89, forward strand.
AAGGTGAATACCACATATTGGAACGATCGCTACGGAGAAGATGAAGATGAGATTTGAAAAGCTATGGGAGGAGCTTGAAATTGAATCTGCAAACTCAGGAGGTGCAGGAATTCTTAAAAGAATGCTTGGTTCAGAAAGCGCCTGCCCCATGTTCCTTGGTATAAAAATGCCAGATTTGACGAAGGTGTTTATTCTTCAGGTTCCAAAAAACGTTGCCCCCCTTCCCGAAAATATCCCGGAATCAAAAGGATTCAGTTTTGATGTGAGGGTTGTAGGTGACGAAAGATATTCTGGCAATGTCAGCCTTATTTTGTCTTCATCGAATACAGATTATAATGAGGTATTTTCATCAATTTCTGAAGACTTGTTTCCCAAGTTGAACGGGTTGGAAAATAAAAGGGAAGTCGTTTGCACATTTTTGAATAGGGTCCGTCTCTGGCAGACATTCTGTGAAATACAAAACCCTGAAGGTCTGGGTGAAGACGCGCAGAAAGGTCTTTATGGAGAACTTTTTTTTCTGGACAGTTATGTTCTTGTAGGTGACTCCGGTTATGAACCCAAGGTTAACACTTGGCTGGGCCCCAGAAACCGCCAGCATGATTTTCAATTCGGTAGTACGGTTGTTGAAGTCAAAACCACATCTTTAAAACAGCATCAAAAACTTCAAATTGCAAGTGAACAACAGCTTGATGAAACACTAGTTGACCGGCTTTATCTTTTTTATTTGTCAGTTTCTCTTATAGAAAATAATGATGATACTCTTCCTGCACTTGTAAGTAAGATCAGGAGAAAACTGCATCAGGAAATAGCGGCACGGGGAGTATTTGACAATGCGCTTATCGAAAGAGGATACCTTGATACACACGAATCAAAATACAGCCGAACGGGATATTCCATAAGAGATTCAAAAATTTTTCTGATTGCGGACGATTTCCCAAGAATCAAGGAAGAAGAATTGAGAAATGGCGTTGGTGATGTCAAATATTCGATTTTGGTAGCTGAGTGTTCTGATTACGAAATGCCTGAAAGTGATTTCGTGAAAGAACTCGCGGAGACTTTTTAATGAACGAACAGGAACTTCTGAAAAAATTTTCCGATGATCGGCTGCAGGAAGTCATTGCGGCATCCGACGGTGAAGAAGAAGGGGAATTCAGGCTTGATCAGTTTACCTATATGGCCGCCGACTACCTTATTGACGCAGGAGAAGTAGACGATATCAACATATGCTATTACAAATCACGTGGCTTACAGATGAATGGTTACTCAGTAAGTCAGGATGAAGACTGCATTGATCTGTTTATTACTATTTTCAACCAACAGTCTCCACCATTAAATGTGGGTAAAGTGCAGTGTGAAACGGCATTTAAACAAGCAGAAAGTTGTCTCAAAAAAGGTTTTGAGGGTTTTCATACTTCCCTTGAAGAAGCATCGGAGAGTTACGACGTTTTTCAACGAATTCATGAACTGCGAAAACAGGTTACTCGCTGCAGAATTTATTTGTTGACTGATGGGATTGTCAAACACGAATCATTTGATGCTGAAGATATAGGTGATGTTACCGTTTCATTAAATGTTTGGGATATCGAACGAATTTATCGTTTTGCCAGTTCAGGGAAAAAGTTTGAACCGATTGAAATCGATTTTGAAGAAGATTTTGGTAAAGCGATTCCCTGTCTCAGCCTCATGGACCCGGACTCCGATTATAAAGGTTACCTAGCTGTTATTCCAGGCGCAGTGCTGGCTGGCATATACGAAAGGTTCGGGCCTCGCCTGCTTGAACGTAACGTCAGATCATTTTTACAGGCAAGGGGGAAAGTTAATAAAGGAATCCGAAAGACAATAATTGAAGAACCACACAGATTTTTTGCATATAACAATGGTATTACCGCAACAGCTGACAACATTGAATTCAAGCAGGAAGAAAATGGCTCACAGGCCATAAAAAAAATCAAAAACCTCCAAATTGTAAATGGCGGGCAGACAACGGCCTCATTATTTCATACTGTCAAAAAGGACAAGGCAGAAATTGACGGAATTTATGTTCAAACCAAACTGTCAGTTATTCCGGCAACCCATTTAGAAGAAATAGTTCCTCTGATTTCTCGATATGCCAATAGCCAGAATAAAGTAAACGAGGCTGACTTTTATGCAAATGACCCTTTCCATGTCAAAATTGAAGAGCTTTCACGAATAGTATGGGCGCCTTCCACTGATGGAACAAGCAGACAGACAAAGTGGTTTTATGAAAGAGCGAGAGGGCAATATCTGGATGCGAAGGCAAGAGAGGGAACTCCTGCTAGAAAGCGTCAGTTTGAAAGTATGTATCCCAGCAGGCAAAAGTTTACAAAAACTGACTTGGCAAAATATGAGAATACCTGGATGCAGCTTCCTCATATTGTGAGTCTTGGCGCGCAGAAAAATTTTAGTGATTTTTCAATACGGCTTCGCGAAAAGGGGAGAGTTGATTCAGATCAATCTTTTTATGAGCATTTGATTGCCAAGGCTATTCTGTTTAAAAAAACCGAGAAAATTGTAAGCGAACAAGACTATGGGGGATACCGTGCTAATATCGTTACTTATTCTCTTGCCTGGCTTTCTCACCACACATCCCAGCGGATAGATCTTGGCGCTATCTGGAAGGAACAAAGTTTACTACCAGTACTTCAAGAAACAATTCGCAGTATCTCGGTTTTTGTCCAGGAAATAATTACAAATCCACCCAGCCAAAAAAATGTAACAGAATGGTGTAAAAAAAAGGAGTGTTGGGGAAAAATAAAGAATGAAAAATTCAAGATTGATCGGGGTTTCGAAAGCGAATTGATTGATATTGGTTATTCACCGACTGTTAGTCCTGATAGAGGAATAGAAGGTCCCAACGAGGAAGAAAAAAAATTAATTGATGAAATAAGGAAAGTTCCTGCAGACAGATGGAAAAAAATTGCAAAATGGGCCAAGGAAACAAATAACCTCAAGCCTTGGCAAAGAGGTTTGGCCTTTTCAATTGGCCGGTTGTGCAGCCAATCAAACCCAGTCAGTCCAAGACAGGCAGTACAAGGAATGAAATTGCTTGAAGAAGCAATAAGATTAGGATTTAAACTGTAGACTTCTTTATCTTGTTTTTCAAATTAGCAGTTAATACTAATGTATAAAAAATGATGTTGTATTTTGCTTACGGATCAAATTTAGATAACGATCAGATGAAAGACCGTTGCCCATCAGCCAAAGATAAAGGTACAGCCTGTTTAAAAGAGCACCGTCTGGATTTTACCAGACATTCTACCAGATGGGATTGTGCGGTTGCCGATGTGGTGAAATTGGGCTGAGTGTAAAAAGGAAGTAAAATATTCAGGGTTGAAGGAAATCAAACCGGATAGTCGGCTAATTAATAGGTTCTAGATTTCGGACGTGGGT
>CAZBBE010000144.1:0-3451 GCA_964489755.1 uncultured bacterium
ATTCCCCAAAATACATTACCACATGGCATTGCTTTTGGAAGAGGAGGGGAATCTTGGGGATGCAGAGAATCATCTATTAAAGGCAATTGAAATAAATCCCGATTATGCCAAGGCGCACTACCGCCTGGCATTATTGTTCAGGAATAAAAACTAAATGAATAAAGTCATGCATCATTTACACCGGGCAATCGAGTGCAACCCTAAATTTTCTGATGCGCATGTCATCCTTGCACAGGAATACAAAAAGAAAGATGATTTTTTGCACTATGTAAAATATTTAAATAAAGCGATCAGCATTGATAAAAAACTGATCCTTGAATCAGCAGAATTGCAGGAAGATTATGCATACCAAAACCTATTTGGTCTGGTAAGAAAATTGTTTTTCCTTGAAATGGAACAGAAAAGGCACTTATCCAATCTACTGATAGAGATGGGGGCTTACCACTTTGTAAAAAAGGATTTTAAGAAAGCACAGCAGTTCTATATGGATGCCGAATTAGTTGACCCACTGAGTGGGGATGTGTATTATCACATGGGAAAGATTCAATTGAAAAACAAAAAGTACAAAAAAGCCTATCAATATTTCATCCAATGTATCGAAAGAGAAATTCAACATACGGGAGCAAATATTGAACTGGGAAAATATTACCAGAGGGAAAAGGATTTTCATCTGGCGGAAGTTCATTTTTTCTGCGCATTAGAAACCAATCCTTATGATGCATCGGTTCACATTTTAATTTGTAAGTTATATCTAACGATGAAAAAGCTGGAACCAGCAAAACATCATTATGATACTGCCGTTTCATTGGATGATTCAGTTGAAGATAAAAAACTGAAAGACAAAATCAATATTTAACTAATCACCTCCATTTTGGTCAAAGAGTACAAAAATGGAGAAAATCATGAAAAAATCACATTTATTAATTCCATTCTTTCTTATATTTCTTCTTCTGGTGAATGGATGTGCTACTTCCCGACCCGATCACGTAATTTATGAGAAGCGTTACAAACACAGGATCGTAAAGGTTATTCCTGAGACAAGAGGAAAAATTGTTCATGTTCATGTACACCATCACGGGAAGTTGAGCAAAAAGGAAAAAAGGTGGCTGAAAAAAATGTATAGCAGAAAATATAAACAGAAAAAACACAACGTGAATGTTGTGTTTGTTTACGGATAACACACTCTCGCTATAATTCTCGACTCGATTGGGAATCCCTCTCTCTCCGCACCATTAATAGTCATAAAGTCTCGTAACACTACGGGGATTTTACTTTATCAAACGAAATCACATATATTCAATTATGACCACGCTTTAATCTTGGGTTATTACATTGGGTTTTAAATATTACCACCTCTCACACAAAACAGTTTAAAAACCCAAAAAAATGCAAATGTTGAAATTCGCACTATAGTTTGTACAGACCAGGAAGATGGTGCTGTTGAAGTAGGATAACTTAATCTGCCGTAGTTTCTGGATAGGTGAGCCTGTCCGCACACTAACCTTAGATAAATAAGAACCATCATATTTCTTGAAGGGAGGCACCTGATATTTAAAGGAATCCCTTTTCTCACTTAAGCCTCTCAAACTAAATTTCCTGTCCGTTCTGCTGTTTTCTTTATGAAATGAATTCAAAATCAAAAACAGTCACCTATCAGGATTATTTAAAAATTCCTGAACTGCTGTCGCTCCAACATCCTCTCAGCAAAGAAGCAGGGGAATTAGCCCATGATGAGGTACTGTTCATTATCACACACCAGGTCTATGAACTATGGTTTAAGCTGATACTCCACGAACTGGACTCTGTGCTTGAACTCTTTCATAAGGATATGATCAATGAACAGCACATGGGAGCTATCGTGTCCCGCTTCCAGCGGATCATAGAGATCCAGAAAATACTTATTGAACAGGTAGGCGTGCTGGAGACCATGTCCCCGGCGGATTTTCTGGAGTTCCGTGACCTGCTTGCGCCAGCCTCAGGTTTCCAGAGTATCCAGTTCAGGCTCTTGGAAATAAAAATGGGACTGGCAAAGGAGAGACGGATCCTTTTTGAAAAGCAGGCCTTTTCTAGTGAACTGAGCGATGAGGAAAGGTCATTTCTGGAGGAAACGGAAAAAAAGATCTCCCTGTTCCAGGGAGTTAACCTGTGGCTCGAAAGAACCCCCTTCCTCGACTTTGAAGGATTCAGTTTCTGGGATAGTTATAAAAGTGCTTTGGAAGAGAGTTTGGACAAGCAGGAGCAGTCCCTGGATTCCGGTCATCTTTCTGTGGAGGAGAAGGAACGGATGGAAAAAAATTATGAAAATACCCGGAAGAATTTTGAAGCCATCATGGATGAAGAAAAGCACAATGAGATGGTTGAATCAGGGCAGAGAGAGCTCTCATACAGAGCCCTGCAAGCAGCCCTTCTCATATTTCTTTACAGGGATCAACCGGTCCTTTATCTCCCATACCGTCTTCTCACAGGGTTAATTGATATGGACGAATATCTCACCTCCTGGCGCTATCGCCATGCCCTCATGGCTCATCGCATGATCGGTAGAAAAACAGGAACCGGTGGTTCATCTGGTTATAGTTATCTAAGGGCTACAACTGAAAGGCACAAGGTCTTCAGTGATCTTACAAATCTTACCACATTTTTTCTTCCCCGCTCAAAACTGCCTGTCCTTCCAGATGAGGTCCGTAAAAAACTTGGATTTTATTATTCTCATTCCATGGAATAAGAATAATGATCGATCTTTCAAGTAAGCGAGCAGTAGTGTGTGGAAGCACCCGTGGAATGGGGAAGGCAACAGCCATTACTTTTGCAGAACTGGGAGCGGAGGTCATCCTAATTGCCCGTAACCGTGACCTTTTGGAAGGTGTTGTGTCTGAACTGCCTGTTAAGAGTGGACAGACACATGGTTACTTATGCGCTGATTTTTCTGATCCGGATGCCCTACGGGAAACCGTGAATAATGATGCAGAAAACGGTCCTCCCATTCACATCCTGGTGAACAATACCGGTGGTCCTGCTCATGGAGAGATTACTGAGGCAGGTTCAGCCGAATTCTTGAACGGGTTCAGCAAACATCTGCTCTGCAACCAAATACTGGCCCAGGCATTCATTCCCGGTATGAAAAAGGAGAACTATGGCCGGATTATCAATATTATTTCTACGTCCGTGAAACAGCCCATTAAGGGACTGGGTGTATCGAACACCATTCGTGGCGCTGTTGCAAGCTGGGCCAAGACCCTGGCCAGTGAAGTAGCGCCCTACGGTATTACCGTGAACAATATTCTACCAGGAGCCACCAACACTGAACGCCTTTATTCCCTTTTTGAATCCATTGCGGAAAAAAGATATGTTTCCCCTGATGAGGTCAAAGCTGAATGGGTAAAAGACATCCCTGCTGGTAGGATCGCTGAACCTGAGGAAATAGCTTATGCAATTGCATTTTTAGCATCCCCAT
>CAZBBE010000145.1:0-3433 GCA_964489755.1 uncultured bacterium
CGCTTCGGAATGGGATTCGCTATGTTAATATTGAAACAAGGTTAGGCTGGTTATCGCAGCAGAAAAAAATGCTGGAGTTTATTGAGGAACATTTAAACTGACTGGTAGGACTGATTGATTTAATATTGCATTCACTGGCTCTCTTTATTTCTACTGATAACATTTACTTTTTTTCACTAAAGTCTAAAATCTATTTAAGTCACTGATAGTTGAGCTGAAACCATAGACCACCTTTTTATATCTGAAACCAATAGTTCAGCTTTATAAAGAGGGTGTTTGACTTGTAATAATCCCATGAACCATCTAAAGAGGAAAAATGGTTAGAATCATTTAAGTTATATACAATGAACAAGGTGCTGCCGGGAAGATATTCCCAGCGTAGAACAAATGTTCCCACGCTGTTTCTTATTTTAAAATCAGGATCACCGTTATATTCATACGGTTCAAAGTCTAATGTTTTTGGTGCGGTTAGTCGTTTGAAATCAAAGTATTCCATATCTGCTCTGAATGGCTGGAGATACATCTCCAAAGACAGTTCAGGAGAAAATGTTAAATTCATTCGCAGTTGTATCTCATTGATTTTTTGCTTCGAATTGCTGTATATAATACTATCTTTGTCCACGGCTTCCACCCACTCAACCCTGGAATCATCATAATTTTCTGTCGCTTCCACAGATACCATTAAATAGTTGGTCGGTTTTAAGATAAGGCCGAATTGAACCTTATAACCCCATCCACCTAAGTCATTCATGCCAAAACCAAGCACTGGGCCTACGATGACACGCTTTCTGGAATCGCTTTTAAGAAAGATCCAGCCTCTTTTTGAAAAAGGAGATGCGATATCCCACGCAAGACTGTCCTGGAATGTATCGTCATCATCATAGGATGGAAAATCAAGCTCGGCTCCAAATCCAAAACGCCAATAGTTCTTTGTTGAGTTATTTTGTTCAATTCTAAGGTGCTTCACCAGCGGCAGTCCATCATTTCGAGATTTGTAAAAAAAGCGATACTCCAGCTCATTCCTTAAGAATGGGCCCCAAGGATCCTGTCTCCGTATTTCCCCGAATATACCCGATTTCCAAAACCCGTTTCTTTCCAAAAAACCCAGCTCGTTAATATCAAAAGAATCACTAAACCAGGCGCCTATAATATTTATATTCCACCAGACAGGATCAGAATATCCTGCATAAAACCTCCCGGCATAGCCCTTATCCCCATTGACATCTGATTGTGCCAGTTGTCCACTAAATCCAAACCGATTATCAAACAACCGTACGTTCCAATCCAACCCGCCGGTGAATGCTCCTGTTGCCTCTTTTCGCCTGACGTCTGTAACCATAGCACCGATGGTGGACACATCATTTATTATTGGTTTTTCAAGGCGACCTACAAAATAATTTGTGTAGGGCTCCAAAAGAAAATCCTGAGCTAGAGTTGAGTCTCCAATTTCATATTCCCAAATTCCGTACTCTTCATCCGTCACACTTTCTATAACCCCAAAACTTAATCCGCTTTCTGTTTTTCCCATGATTTTTACCGCACTTAAAATTGTAGTAAGATCTGGACTTTCAATAATTTCCCCATGAGAGGGAGAAAAATATCCAGGCTCTTTGCCAATCCGCCTGGAATGGAAAAGCTGGATACGATTCTTAAAAAAGGATCCTCCCTTAACAAAAAACGGTCGTTTTTCCTCATAAAAAGTTTCAAATGCGCTGAGATTCAACACAGATGGGTCCGCTTCAACCTGCCCAAAATCGGGATTAAATGCCACATTGAGTGTCGTGTTGCTGCCAAGTCCATATTCTACATCAAGTCCAGTATTTTTAGTCAGACGATCATCATCGTTTTTGTGTATTCCTCCCAGAATATAGGGTAAAATTTCTAATTGTTTGGGAGGAGGAACATCCTTGATGCCTCTCAGAACTCCAAAACGTGACACAAATCCTTCAGTTCCCCGTTTTATCCCGGGCCACATTTGTTTTTCCTGTTTCCTTTGTATTCTCCGATCAAGCAAAACACCCCATTCTTGATTCCCCATTGCACTGAACCTAAACATGGAAAAGGGAAGTTCGAATTCTGCCATCCAGCCCAGCTCATCCCTGTTCACTTCAACATCCCAGATTCCATTCCATGATATGTCAATTTCTTCATCGTCATAAATGTAGGCATCAAATTTGACTCCAGAAACATTGACAGTAAAGGCAAAAGCTGTACGATTATCGTTTCGACTGTCAAACATTACCCCCACCCAGTCAGCATTATTCTCTCCTGCTTCCATCCAGGAATCCCGTCGTGCCAGGCGCCCTACAATTTTTTCAGGTTCTGAGTCAAAGGCGCGGATAGCCACATAAATGTTGTCATCGTCGTAGAGTATGCGCACCTCAGTGAGTTCTATCAGACTTCCCAGATCTTCAGGCTCTACCTGTAAAAAGTCCAAAATGGGAACAGCTTTTTTCCAGACAGGATCAGTAAGGTCTCCATCAATTATTGGAGGAGTAGAAACCCTCACGGCAAAGGCTTCTTTTAAATGTAATGTAGCAGGATCAATTTTTGATGGGCTGGCTCCATTAAGTAATTGGGATAGCGCTACAACCAGCAAAAGCAGATGTGTTGATATGCGAATCATTGTTCCATTAAGTATTCGATATAAAAAAAAGTTAAAATGATGATTGAAGGCAGGAAAAAAGCTTATTTTTCGGTAGGTGATTTTCTAAAATAGTATTACAAAAATTTATCATTTCTGTCTCAATTCCTTCTGAATAAGAAGTTAAACCATTTCGATTTTCAAGGGGGCCTGAAAACAAACGTTCATCCGGATAAAGTCGTTCAATAGTATGAAACATTTTTTCCGGGAAACGCATTGGGCCAGTGCTCACAGAATGAATACTTTCAACCGAAATTGTATAAAAAATTTCCTGAATTAATTTACTGTAATATTTTTGATAGCCTTCATGGTAAATCAACGGATCCAGACGTATCCCAACTCGCCAGCCTTTTTCAGCCAAACTTTTTATTGTCTGTATCCGTTTTTTTACAGGTGGGACACCATGTTCCAATTTTTGAGAAATATTTTCAGGAGTAAAACTATAGGCAACAACACAATTGGGAATAACCTCATGATTCAGTAATTCACCAACACTGATACTTTTTGTGCGAAGTTCAAGAACTGCTTTTTTATGTTTTTGAAAGAAGGGAAGAAATTCCCGTACAAACCGGGTAACTGATTCCAGAGCAAGGGAATCACAATCATAACCGGAGAAAAAAGTAATTTCTTCCTCATCAGGATTTTGTTCTACAATATTATTTATTTCATTCTGGAAATCTTCATAATTCACAAATAATACATAATTTGCTGAACGATACATTCCCTGAAGAAAACAATATCTGCAGTCATAAATACAGTTGAGCATGTGGGAAAAATAATAATTTTTCC